>JALWEW010000105.1 GCA_027039295.1 Acidilobaceae archaeon | reverse complement strand
TAGTTACACCAATTATTCGATAGGCGGGTCCCATATTTAGATGTTTCCCCGGGGGATCCCGCTGCGAGACTCGGGGGTGCTGGGCCTTAGAGCGCCTCAGGGCTCTCATAGATCCCTCGCTTAAAGAAGCAGTCAGCCTAATGGAGACGCTGCTCAGGGAGAGGGGCTGGATGCTCCTCTGGGCGTCCTGCCAGGCCTACTACGAGGGTAGAGGCGCTTCGGAGAGCAGTAGGGGCGACGTGCTGGTCATCGTGAAGCCTGATAGGAGCGTTATAGTCCATGGGCCGAGGGGGTTCAAGCCGATGAACTGGCAGCCGTCAGGGTCAACGGTAACCGTGGGGGTGGAGGGCGACTCATTGGTGCTAAAGGCCCTCAGACGCAACCCCAGGGAGCTCCTCGTGCTGGAGTGCGGGGAGATATATCTAGTGGGGGGTCTCTTGGAGCCTAGGAGGCCCGAGTTCTACATGTACATGAGTGAGTCGGAGATTAGGGATGTACTGGCTGCGAATCCCAGCCTAATAGAGGATGGGCTAAGGATCGTGGGCGTAGAGATGCCCGTTGAGCCTGGGTTCGTTGATATGTACGGGTACGATAAGGATGGGAGGCTGGTCGTATTCGAGATCAAGAGGGTTAAGGCGGGGGAGAGCGCTGCTAGGCAGCTGTTACGCTACATAGAGGCCCTCCGCTCTAGGGGGCTGAGCAACGTGAGGGGAGTGCTCCTAGCACCCGATTTCACGGAGTCGGCCATAAGGCTTCTCGAGACAAGCGGCCTCGAGTATAAGCGTATCGACCTCAGGAGGCTCTACGAGCTGGCTAGTAGGAGGCTGCTCGGGAGGGGCTCGAGAGATATTTTAGACTATCTGGGCCGCGGCTAGGGCGTGAAGGCGGGGGCCGCCTTGTCGGCGTCGAAGCTTATGTAGAGTATCATACTCCCCCTAATGAAGACGTCACCGTACCTCGCCGCTATGGCCTGGCCCGAGTTCTTCAGCTCGGCGGTGTCGCCGAGCACTATGTTCATCGTCCTATCCGTGACCCTCAGTATGCCCACATACTCCGTGCCATCCTTAAGCTTAACGTACACGGGCTTACCCAGAGCGCTACGGAGGTAGCGTAGCGGCGGCACCATCTTGCCCTCGGCCGTAGCCAACTCCTCAGCCCCCGAGCACCACGTGCCCCGTGTAGGGAGGATTATATAACGATGCTCCCCCCTAGAGGGCCTCAATTAAATTATTGACCACGGCCTTCACTGCCTCCGGCAGGCGCCTAGGCGGCTCCCTGGTAACGCCAGTCAATACTAAGAGGCCGTCTAGGCCCGCCCGGCGAGCCATTTCCATATCGGTATCCAGCCTGTCACCTATTACGAGGGCCCTAGAGCCGCGGCGCCCCCTCAGGGCTAGCCTGGCTATATAGGGCGACGGCTTGCCGGCCACAAAATCGGGCTCTCTCCCGGATGCCCTAGAGAGAGCAGCCACCATGGCCCCAGCCCCCGGGTCGAAGCCGTCCTCGCGTGGCAGTATGTGATCCTCGTTTGCCGCCACGAAGAGCGCACCCGCCAGCAGGGAGCGGAGGGCCGCCGCAAGCTTGGTATAGGTAAAGAGCCTGTCAAGGCCAACTATGACGGCCTCGGCGAGGCCCCTCCTAGCGGTCTCCGCGTCGACAACGTTAAGGCCTGCCAGGTGGCACTCGACGGCCAGGCCCTCCTCGCCCACCACGTAGACCCTGGAGCCAGGCGCCCTCTCCGAGACCCAGGTAGCCGCGGCGAAGCCGCTCGTCACCACGTTATCCTCGCTTGCCGGTAAGCCTAGCTGGCGGAGCCTCCATGCGTAGTACCGGCGAGTCCTTGTGCTATTGTTGGACACGAATACCAGCTCGACACCCCTACGAGCAGCCTCCCTGAGGGCCCTCACGTTCTCCTCTATGACCCTCGAGCCGAGCCAGAGGACCCCGTCAAAGTCGACTAACAAGACGTCATAGTCGAGTAGGCTGACCTCGCCCATAGGCGAACCCCCTCCAGAGCGCTGCTAGGAGTACTAGGGAGAGCGCGATATACGTGGCGGCCCAGAGGGGCCCCACCCACCTCAAATCAGCTGCCCCGACGCCTATACCAGCTGGACTCCACGAGGCCCTGGTCTCCCGTGCCTCTATTCCCAGGGGCGAGGCTCTCACATCGAGGACTTGCGGCCTCGGAGCACTGATGGTCTCGGCATGGAACGAGTCCGGCTCCGGCACTCTACCAACGTGCATTATGCTCTCGTTTCCAAGCCAGTAATGGGCTGGCGTTAGGCTCCCAATGCAGGCGACCACCACGTACCTCGAGCCCCTGGACGACGTGGAGAGTGTCACGGTTAGGGCCCTACCTATACTATCGAAGAGTGCCTCCTCGACGCTATGGGAACCGGACCATAGGAGCCTGGCGCCTCCAACCAGCGGCACGCGTCCGGGCCCCAGGCTCACTAGCGCGTCCCAAAAGGTTCCCGGCCTATAGTAGAGAAGCCAGTGGTCGCCCTCCCAATGGGCGTCCAGCGCCAGGCCGCCGTGCCCATCAGAGTGGACGAGATACCCCTGCCCCCCGCCGAGGGGCACGAGAGCGGCTCCGGCCTCACCGCCCACCCATGCAGCGCCGACGAGCCACGCCCCTCCAGGGCCCTCTGCGATGGAGTGCCAGGTAGCATTATTAATGCCTGGCCTTACCTCGAGCGCCTGGGTAGCGTTAGCTGGGCTGTACTCTATGATAGCGTCGGCGGTCAGCACATAAGCTACCGCTTCACCAGCGCCTCCGAAGGCGACCCCGTAGACTGGCAGGAGATACTTGACGAGGCCAGCCCTGACGAGGCCAGCTGAGTCAATGAGAACGACTATCCCGTCGGGGCTAAGGCCTGCGGCGGCGAAGCCCGAGCCCCCGCATCGCACGACGCTGAAGCTCGAGTCCTCCACTCCCTTGACCGTTAAGTACTCCACAGCCCCACTCCTGGGATCCACCACCGCTACTGACGCCTCTCCATCCAGGCTACCGGCTATGATCACCTCGTCTTTGAGGAGGCACGCGCTCTCACCCCTGAAGGAGTCAAGCTTTAGCAAGCGCCCGCTGCCGTTGGTGCCTAGGTATACGTAGGTGTAGGGGGGGCCCGAGGAATCATTAACGCCTACAAGTACGACTTCTGAATCCAGGCACCCACCCCCCACAGGCTTCAGGCCACCCGGCCATGGGGAGGCAACGTAGACTCTGTCGTGGGGGCCATTCTCTAGTGTCACCCAGGCTGATGTGAGCCCCCACGCGAGGCTGAAGCCTACTATGAGCACGGCGAGCAGCCAGTAGGGTAGCGGATACGCTCCTCTCTCACCCATCGCCATCCGCCCATGAGCCCTCAACGAGGCGCCTGAGTTCCTCGAGTGCGCGTCCAGCGTCGTCTAGCGACTTTAGCTCCAGCCGAGCCATGGCGCCCTTCACGTAGAGGGGGACGCCGCCTCTAGGGAAGGCCATGAGCCCCTCGAAGACCCTCACACTGTCCTCCTCTCTCCAGCGTCCCACGAGGGTGCGGAAGCAGGTGAAGTCCCTTGGAAGCGCCTGGAGCCCCGCGGGGGGATTCGTGACGCGGCCCTTAGCGTAGGCTAGCGTTGCGTAAGTAGAGTTGAGGCAGGCCACCTCGGCGATCCCCCTCTCGAGCCGGAGGCAATGGGCCTCCCGCTGGGGGTAGACTGTGAGGAGTCTCTCACCGCCGGCGCACACGCTAGTCAGGAACACTATAAGGGCTCTCTTCTCCCTGTCCAGGCTCCCGATGACCCGGAGACCTGCGGGGAGGCCCATGCAAACATATGCCGCGGCCAAGGCTGCAGCCCAGTAAGCCTCTGCGTCGCCATAGCAGGCGTAGACACAATAGACCGTCAACGAAACCGCTGCCGCGCTAGCTGTCTCAATTAAGGCCAGAACCCAGGCGCCCCTAGAGGCCAGTGCTCGGCACCTCCCACATGTGCCAGTTGTTTGGTTGTGGACTATAATCTGGTCTTAGAATGTTAGGGGCTCTGGGCTCTTGCGGCGAAGTAACAAAAAGGGGAGAGAGTGATAGCTGCTTAGGCTTTGAGGGAGTCTAGGCCTTCCTGATGCCCCAGAGCTTCCTTACCGTCACCTTGACGCCAGCGCTGATGCTGTCTAGTATCTTGGGGTTCAGCTGCATCCTCACCCTCTCGGGCGGGGGCTGTATCTGGCTTAGCTCTATGGCTAGGGCTAGGGCATGCGTCAGCAGGGCTGTGCTGCCCTTGTACTTCTCGCCCGTTATTAGGTCCTCGAAGTACTTAGTCCAGGCCGTGGGATCCCTGCTCCTGCGCACGAGCACCAGGAAACCGCCGACGGCCGGGCCTATCTCCTGCTTGAGCCTGTAGTACTTGTAGTTGTCGGTTCCGCCCTCCTCGGTCACGAAGCCGTGCTTCTTCAGCAC
Source organism: Acidilobaceae archaeon (assembly GCA_027039295.1). Classification (GTDB taxonomy): domain Archaea; phylum Thermoproteota; class Thermoprotei_A; order Sulfolobales; family Acidilobaceae; genus Calypsonella. The sequence continues at coordinate 21,647 of JALWEW010000105.1, read as the reverse complement.
GTCTACCATGGCCTTGAATACTTCCTCGGCCTTCTGGCCGCCCATCCTTATTAGAGTGGCCTCCCTGACCTTCTCGGGTATGGCGCTCCTGAACTGAATCACGGGGCCCCTCGCGGTTCTCCTGAGCACCAGCTTGTACGTCCTCTCAGCGAGCACCTCGCTCATTTAGGCTCACCCCTCAACGCTAGGGGGTTCCACCCTTACAGTAACCTGCCAAGGGTTAAAAATTCTCTCCCCCAACACTACTATCGGAATCACGGCGTACAACCGCCTAGGGGTAAACACCGATTAACCTAAGACGGCCGGGGACGTGGGATCAGAGGCGTGATAGAGGTCACGCGTTAGATCCCAGCCCTCCGCGGGAGCCCACGGTATTACCCGTCGTGCCACATACAAGTTCTCCGGGGGAATAGGCGCCTTGGGCGGCGGGGTGAGGCCTCTAGTTACTGTGTTTGCGACCGAGACGCTCGATGGGAGGCTGTCACCTCCAGGAGTTGGGCGTTATAGGCTAAGCTGTGAGGACGACTTTGAGTTACAGCATATGCTCAGGGCTTCGAGCGACGCTGTAGCCGTAGGAGCTAACACCGTTATACTCGATGATCCCAGGCTCACGGTTAGAAGGATTCCGGGGAGGAACCCGGCTAGGGTAGTGTTCGATGCGAGCCTCAGGGTTCCAGCTTCTGCGAGGGTCTTCGACCCACCGGGCAGGAGGATCCTCGTTACATCGGAGGGCCACGACCCCGCTGAGCTGGCCCCCTATCGCGAGAGGGGCGTGGTGATCCTCGAGGTAGGGGGCTCCGATCCGAGGGAGGCGCTGGTTAGGCTACGCGGGCTGGGTATTAGGAGGCTCCTAGTGGAGGGGGGTGGGGGTCTCATAGGCTCCCTCCTAGCGGCTGGCCTCGTGGATTACATACGTGTGACTATAGCACCCCGGATCCTAGGCGATGGAGTCCCACTCGCTAGGATAGGTGAGTCCACGGAGGTGAGGCTCCGGTTGGTTGGTTTAAAGAGGCTCTGCGGCTCGTGGGTTCACCTCGTCTACTCCGTGGAGGCCCCCAAGTGGGGGGTGTGGGGCTGAAGGCTCGCGGGCGTCTCCCTAGTAGATTATGCCCTTGTAGGCCTCCCTGTAGATCGGGCTACTCCTTATGAACCTGAAGTACTTGGCCCTGTTGTACTTTGCGCCAGGGCCTATGCCCCCAGAGCCGAACTCGCGCTCGTAGTCCTCGATGGGTACCTGATACTTAGCCTGTACGTAGTCCCTGTAGAGGTCCTCGAGCACGTTGAAGGCGCAGAAGGGTACTATGCGGCCGTCGGGGAGGAGGTAGTGTATGTTGCACCTACGCACTCTGGTTACATCGTAGTTGTATAGGTCCATGAAGTGCATCATCCCTATGAACATCATGTGGTAGTGGAGCTCCCCTAGGGCATCGTAGTTCCTCTTGACGAATATGTTCCAGAGCAGCTTCGTGATGTTCAGCTCCTTCGGCATCCTCTTGGTATCGACGAACTTGCGCAGGTCTATGAGGCCCTTGAGGGCGGTTAGCTTCCTACTGGCGCCCGACTCGAGGTCTATCCTCTTCTCGTCGAGCCACTCTATGAAGCCGTCGACGTCGAAAAACTCCGTTATCGGTATGAATCTCCTAGGCACGCCGTTGGGTCCCCTCTCGACGAAGACGTAGGTGGCGGCGCCGCACATGGGGTGATTCGCCATGCAGAACTGCTCGGTCCCAACGTAGGCCTCAACGAACTTGGCGAACTTCGCGGCGACCGGTATGGGGTACCACGCCTCGGGGGGTATCTGGTAGTCTGTCTGCTCTGCTATCTTGTTTATCGCGTCGGCGATCGTTATCCTGTAGCGTTCCCTCTCGCGCTTCCTCATCTGACCCGTGAGGCTTACTGGCTGGAAGTTCACTGCCCTGACTATATCCATATGCTTACCCGCGAACTTTAATATCAAACCGAGTTCGTGGTCGTTAACGCTCTTTATGAGTGTGGGCACTAGGACGACGCTTGTCATCCCGGCCTTCCTGAAGACCTCGAATATGAAGGGTACCTCCCAGTGGTTCTTCCAGTTCGTCTTTGGCGTGACGCCGTCGAAGCTCATGTATACGGTGTTAACGCCTGCCTTCCTGAGGGCGCGGGTGTACTCTATGGCCTTCTGCGGGTCCTCGAAGTAGAGCTTGGCGAACTTGATGCCGTTCGTGTTGAGCTGTATGTGGCGCACGCCCTCCTCCTTGAGCAGCCTCACAATGTCAACCAGGTCCTCGCGCATAGTGGGCTCTCCACCCGTTATCTGTACCGCCATGGTGAAGCCCTGCTTCTTTAACTGCCTTATCATGTACCTTATCTGGTCGAGGCTTGGCTCGTAGACGTAACCAGCCTTCTCGGCATAGAAGAAGCAGTACCAGCAGCTCAGATCGCACCTATTAGTTACGACGAGGTTAGCGAGGGCCGTGTGGTTCTCGTGCATGGCGCAGAGCCCGCAGTTGAAGGGGCACGGCGCGGCAAGGGGCACGTAGGGCCTCTTAACACCCTTGCCTGTCTCCTCGTAGCGCATCATTCTATAGTAGAGCCTAGCGTCACCGTAGTAAAGCTCCTCTATCTCCCCATGCTCGGGGCACACCCTCCGGATCCATATCTTACCGTCCCTCTCAACAATCCTAGCTGGGAGGAGCCTCCTGCAGTAGGGGCAGAGGCTGGTCGTGACGGCGACGTGCTTCTCCCCGGGCTTCAGCTTCGGTAGCTGGCCACCTAGGGGGATCCTCTTACCCGCTATCTCAACATAGATCCCCCCGTCAACCTTCACGAGCCTCGAAGGAGCTGGCAGCACATCAGGCTTGCTGGGGGCCTTTGTCTCGCCGCGCGCAATGCCAACGGCCATACTACCACCGACTCACCAGTTCTTAAACCATGCATGCATTTATAAAGCGTTAGTCCAGACCTCCCATTACTATCAGGGCAAAACTCGAGGTGAAGCGCCTTGAGCGGTAGCACCGGGGGAGTGAGGGAAATCGCAGCCAGACTAGCCCGGCTGCTCGAGGAGAGGGCGGACTTCATACAGAGGCTCGAGGACTCGGTAGCGGAAGTAAGGCCCCGCGATATAGACGAGATACTCGCCAAGCATAGGCTAGTCCTACTATTCTTCACGGCGAGTTGGTGCGGTCCCTGCATATCGTTCATGCAGACCTTCAGGGAAGTAGCCGGGAGGCTCGCTGACCCAAGAGTCTTCTACGGCTACGTTGACGTGGACTCCTCCTACTCGCTTGCAGATAGATATAACGTGAAGCATATACCATCGATAGTGGTCATCGTCGATGGCAAGCCGGTGGATGTAATAATAGGGTCGCTGAGCCGCGAGAAGCTCGAGGAGAAGGTTAGGGCTTACATGAAGGCTGCACGCATAGCTGAGGTGGCCGGCTAGGGAGCTAGTCCTTGAGGAGGCCCATGTCCCTCAGCTGCTTTAACACGTAACTCCTGATCTCCTCTATGCTGGGGAGATCCACGGTTAGCCTGCCATCCTCCATTACCTTCGATAGGAGGGGCCTAGCCTCCTCCTCCGGGCACGATGGCTTGGGGTCGTTCCACGGCCTCACTATACGTGTACCGTCGGGGCAGACGTAGAGCTGTTTGAAGCCGGGTAGCTTGCCCCTCTTGGTCACGGGCTTCCAGGTTCCGTCCTTGTTGATCTCAACTATGTCCATGCTGAGGTCTACGCTGGGGGCCGAGGATATGGCTGTCCCGACGCCGAAGCCATCCACTACATCCCTCAACTCCAGGATCCTATCCTCGTCTATGCCCCCGCTTACTATGATCTTCACGTCGCTCCTGCCCATCAGGTCTAGCGTCCACCTGACCTCCTCGACTATGTCTCTCATCCGACCCCTGCGGCTGCCGGGGGTGTCGAGTCTGACGGCTACGAGCTTCTTGCCTAGGGTCTCGGCAGCCATAACCGACTCTATCCTCTCATCATAGAATGTGTCGACGAGGGCTATTGTGTTCCCGTACAGCTCTGCATAGGCGCTCCACGCCTCCCTCTGGTCGCCGAAGATTATTATGAGGGCGTGGGGCATGGTCCCCTTGGGCTCGAGGCCTAGATACTTGCGGGCCTCGACACCGCTCACCCCATCAACGCCGCCTATATAGGCCGCCCTATCGGCTGCTGGCGCAACTGCCGGGTGGAGCGCCCTAAGGCCGAAGTAGAGTACTGTGCGATCGCCCGCGGCAGCCTTGATCCTGGCCGCCTTGGTGGCTATGCTGGAGGAGAAGCGCAGTATGCCCAGGAGCGCGGTCTCGAAGATCCCGAAGTCCGAGTACCGGCCCTCGACTACCATGAGAGGCTCCTTCCTGCGGAAGATTGTGCCCTCTGGCACGCTATACACGGTTACGGGCTTCCCCTCGAGGAGTGCTAGGGCTTCCTCTAGCCCAGCGAACACGGCCCACTCGTAGCCCTTGGGGAGGCTGTACGCGTGTATCTCCATTCTAACCCTAACATTCCCCAGTCCCTTCCTCTCCACTATCTCCTTGGTCCGCTCGAAGTACACATCGGTAATCAGGCCCGAGCGTATCTCCTCGGGAGACGCCGCGTAAAGCCTAGGCTTCAACCCTAAGTGCACCCCCACGCCGTTGCCCGAGGTCTCAGGCCCCTCAAATAGGCATGGCGGCACTTCTTGTATTAGCGAGTATAGATCTTTTACTGACTTTACTGTGGTAACCTATATAATCCATCATCTGCTTGCTATGATCTAGAACAGGTGAGACGATGCCGGGCAAGGTCAGGACTGTGAGAGTCAGGGAGATAAGGGGGAGGAAGGTGCTCAAGGGTAAGGTCTACGAGTATACCTACTACACCCTACCGCTCAACATCTACGTGAGGAAGAGCGTGGTCGAGCGCTGGGGCCCCGAGTTCGTGGTCGAGTCAGACCCTGACAAGGGTATAGTTATAGTAAAGCCGAAGAAACTCGCCGAGAACGAGGAGTCATAGGGAAGGGCACGCCAGCGGGCCTCGGAGGAAGCCAGCCTGCTCATCAGCACCTCCCAAAAGAGGCTCGGCACTCCGCCGTGCCGGCCTCACAGGCCCTCGTTTTGTCTGTGCGATGCCAGCCCCTATTTCACTGAGGCCTGCAGGGTTCCAGGGCGGGGAGTCCCTGAGATGTGCTACGGCTGTGTACTTGTAAGACTCTTGGGTATGCTTTAGCACCTCTAGCTAGATGAGGGCCTCAAACTTCGGCGCGGAGGCTGGCAGTAGAAAAGCGTTGCATCGATGCTCTAGCGCCTCTTTCCTAGTAAGCGGTATCTAGAAGCCGAAGAGGCCGCTCAGGCCCTCGCTTATGTCTACCTCCTTCTCCTCTTCTTTCTCCTCTTCCTCCTTCTTCTCCTCCGCCTCGCCTCCCTCTGCTTTCTCCTCGGCAGCGGCCGCTGGGGCTGCGGCTGGTGCTGCTACAGGCATGGCCACAGCGGATTTCAGCACCTCCTCGAGGTCTATCTCGGAGAGGCTGGCGGCTATCATCTTAATCTTGGCCTCGTCGACCTCGAGGCCTAGGGCTTCGATGACTTTCTTCAGGTTCTCCTCGTTAACCTCCTTACCGGCGTAGTAGAGAGCTAGAGCAGCGTGAATATACGCCTTGCCCTCCTGTGCCATCTCCAGCACCCCTTCCAGCTACCCAAGCAGGGTGCCAGGCTTAGTGGGCTTTAATAAGCATTCCTCGCCCCGTAGGCAACATTGGCGTGGGAGCCCTTGGCTTCATCGATATCCGGGGCTGCGGGGCTAATGATGAGAGTCATGCCCTCGAGGGGTGCCGATGAGTTGAACCCTGGGGTATCTGAGGCCTCCCAGCCCTCTCATAGGTGGGGCGTTTATCTCCAGCGTTCACCACGCCTAAAAGCCCAGCCTGATGGAGGCTAGGTTTCAGGGGCTCTATAGCGCAACTAGCCTGCAACCAGCCTACCACTCTGCGGCTCGATAAGCCTTGCATGGCTAGGAGGCGGACATCATGATATGCTATGGTGCGGGGGGTGGGATTTGAACCCACGCAGGCCTACGCCATCGGGTCCTAAGCCCGACCCCTTTGGCCAGGCTCGGGCACCCCCGCGCCGTGGCTTCAAGGCCAGTTGAGTAGGCTATTAAAGACTACCGCTGTTAATCCATGAGGGCGTGCATGACTAGGTCTTCAATGTGGCCTCGCGTGGGGGGCAGCTCTAGGTTCCTGAGGAATCAGAGGGGGCGGAAGCTAGCATCATCTACGATGCTAACTCTTCCTCTTCAGCTTTCGTAGCTCCTCCTCGCGTAGGGCTCTCCTCAGTATCTTGCCTACCGCGGTCTTCGGTAGCTCATCCCTGAATTCCACCTCCTTCGGCACCTTGTATGGCGCCAGCTTTGTTCTTGCGTACTCTATTATCTCCTTCTCCAGCTTCTCCCGGCCGCCGGGTTCCTGTAGTCTCGCCCTGCACTCGGGCTTGAGTACTATGAAGGCTTTTGGTATCTCGAAGTACTCAGGGTGTGGTTTCCCTATTACGGCGGCCTCGAGCACGCAGGGGTGCTTGTAGAGTACCTCCTCGATCTCCCTCGGGTAGACACTGTAGCCCTTATACTTTATCATGTCCTTCTTCCGATCTACTATGTAGAAGTAGCCCTCTTCGTCCATGTAGGCTATGTCGCCAGTCCTGATCCACCTCCTACCGCAGCACTCAAAGAACACCTTCTCGTTCTCCTCTGGCATGTTGTGGTAGCCCTTCATCACCTGAGGGCCGCTTATGACTAGCTCGCCGGTCGCCCCAAGCGGTAGTAGCTTGGGCTCCTCGGGGTCCGCGATGGCGGCTATCGTGTTCGGGATAGGCAATCCTATACTCAGCTTCTTGGCCTTACCTAGTATAGGGTTCACGTGCGTCACGGGGCTAGTCTCGGTGAGGCCATAGCCCTCGCGGAGCTTAGCACCAGTGATCCTCTCGAACTCGACGGCCACAGCCTCTGGTAGGGGGGCCGCCCCGCTTATGCATGCCTCGAGGCTTCTCAGGTTGTACTTTGAGACGTTGGGGCTGTTGATTATCATCTGATACATAAGTGGGACTCCGTGGAAGAGGTTGGCCTTATACTTCTCGATGGCCCACATCACAAGGTCAGTATTGAACCTGGGGAACACGAGTATCGTGCCAGCTCTCAGGATGCCAGTATTCATAACGGTGGTTTGGCCGTATATGTGGAACCAGGGAAGGGCGCCAACAAGCACGTCCTTCCCCCTCTGCCCCCTCTTGTACCAGGCGTCTATCTGGTAGACGTTAGCCACTATGTTGTAGTGTGTGAGCTCCGCGCCCTTCGGCACGCCCGTCGTGCCCCCAGTATACATTATCGCTGCTATGTCCTCGCGGGGATTCACCTCGGCAAAGTCTCGGGGGTGTAGGGGCTTATACTTTCTCATTATAGTGGAGAACTTAACGTTGAAGCCGTCCTCCTTCACCTTATGGAGCTGGCCGCGCATCTTCACCTTATAGAGCAGGCCGGTAAAGCCGGAGAGGACGTCCTGGAAACCGGTCCACACTATCTTTTTTACTCTAGTTCCCCTAACGCCGGCCTCAACCTTGCGGGCGAAGTCAACTATATCAATTGCTACGAGGACCCTGGCCCCGCTATCATTGAGCTGCCTCGAGATCTCCTCGGGTGTGTACAGAATGTTCATAGGGCTCACGCTGGCTCCAGCCATTAGGGCGCCGTAGTAGGCTACTATGAACTGTGGGCTATTTGGTAGGAACAGGCCTACTACATCGCCCTTCCCCACGCCCTCACTCTTCAGGAAGGAGGCGAACCTCCGCGCCATATCGTAGATTCTCCTATATGTCAACTTTGCCTGAGCCTTCTCGGTCAGAATGAAGATAGTAGCGAACCTGTCGGAGAAGTTCTCAGCGGAGTCGGCTAGGAGCTTATAGAGCGGTATCTCGGGTATCTCTATATCAGGAGGCACGCCCTCGTCATAGCTCTTAAGCCAGGGCCTTGAGAGGTAGGCTTCAGCGGCCTCACGAACCTCCGCGCCCTGCTCCCTACTATCTGGCATGCACTGCACCGCCTCTCTGCAAATGTGAGAGGCCCTTTTTAGTATGGCGGCCCAATATAAGGGTAGCCCCGCCCTTCACGCCGGGAGGCGGTGTCAGGGGTCTTGAGGAGGATAAAGATAGTGTTCTTCGACGTCGACGGGGTCCTGACGCCCGTCAAGAGTAGCTGGGGTTACATACACAGATACTTCGGCGTCGAGGGGGAGGCCGCGAAGGCGGTTAAGCTCTTCGAGGAGGGTAGGATAAGCTATGAGGAGTGGATGCGCTTCGACACGAGCCTCTGGATAAGAGCCGCTGGGGGCCGCTTGCATAGGAGCGAGCTAGCCAGGATCGTGGCTGGCATTCCCCTAAGGGAGGGGGCGAGAGAGATCGTGGCCCGCCTCCACAAGAGAGGGGTGATAGTGGCGCTCGTAAGCTCTGGAGTAGACCTCCTCGTGCAGAGGGTCGCTAGAGAGGTGGGAGCCGACGTCTACGTGAGCCCCCGCCTCAGGTGGGATAAGAGAGGCTACCTCCTGCCGGGGGGCCACCCCCTAGTGACGCCCACGGGTAGGCACAGCAAGGCGTGGGCTATCAGAAGAATAGCTGGCGAGTATGGTGTCCCCCTAAGCAGGGCCGCATACGTGGGCGACTCCAAGTGGGACGCTGAGGCTATGAAGGCAGTCGCCTACCCCATAGCGTTCGGGGACGAGTGCGAGGTCCTGCGCAGGATCTCTCTCTGTATAGTAAAAAGCATGGAGGAGCTCTGGGATGCCCTACTCGCAATAGAGGAGGGCACGTGCGCTGAGGTATCGTATCATCAAAAAGGAGAAGAGAGAGGCTAAACGGCTATCACATGGACTCAATGTACTCGATGAGTGCTTGTGTGTACTCGCTGGTCTTGAGAGGTGTGACGCCGGGCATGTGCCTGGCCAGATCCTGGGTAACCTTCTTGTCGGCGATAGCTCTCCTTATGGCCTCCTCTATAATCTTGCCGACCTCGCTCCAGCCGAGGTGCTCGGCTATTAGTAGTACACCACTGAGTATCTCGGCGGTCGGGTTGGCGACGTCCTTTCCAGCGTATTTCGGCGCCGTGCCGTGAACGGGCTCGGCCACCGCTATGTAGTCGCCTGCGTTCATACCGGCTGCCATGCCTATTCCTCCAACGAGGGCGTTGGCCTCATCGCTTATGTAGTCGCCGTTGACGTTGGGTGCCAGTATTATCTCGTAGTCCCAAGGCCTTGTTATGATCTGCTGTAGCATGTTATCGGCTATCCTGTCGTTGACTAGTATCTTGCCCTCGGGTAGCTGGCCGTTGTACTTCTCGTAGAGCTCCTGCTCCGTTACGATGTAGTCTCTGAACTCGGTTGTGGCCACCTCGTACGCCCACTTCATGAATGCGCCCTCAGTGTACTTCATTATGTTGCCCTTATGCATGATCGTCACGACCCTGTTCTTGTGCTTGATAGCCCACTGGAAGGCCTTCCTAGCCAGCCTCTTCGTCGCGAACTCGCTTATGGGCTTGACGCCTATGCCGGTGTTGGGCCTCAGCTCTACCCCGAACTCTTTCTTGAGGAACTCCATCACCTTCTGAGCCTCGGGACTCCCCGGCGGCCACTCGATGCCGGCATAGAGGTCTTCGGTGTTCTCCCTGAATATTACGAAGTTGACCTTGTCAGCGTATCTATGGGGTGCTGGCTGGCCGTAGTAGCGGACGGGCCTTATATTGGCGTAGAGGTCAAGGGCCATCCTTATGGCAACGTTGAGGCTCCTGTAGCCCCCGCCGACAGGGGTGGTGAGGGGCCCCTTCATGGCGGCCTTGGTCATCCTGATCGCCTCTATGGTCGCCTTTGGGAGGAGCTCGCCGCAGTGCTCCTGGGCCTTCTCGCCAGCTACGATCTCCCACCAGACTATCCTCCTCTTGTTGCCATAGGCCTTCTTGACCGCGGCATCTATGACCGCCTTGGCGCTCCTCACTATCTCGGGCCCGATACCGTCGCCCTCGATGTACGCTATCACCGGGTTATCTGGCACCTTGATCTGGCCATTAACGATCTCTATCAGCTGGCCCTCGGCGGGAGGCTTCAGGTCCTTAACATCACAGGGGACCGATGTCATCGCTTAGGCACCTCCATTTGCCGTGGGGGGTGGGGGCTGCTTGGGTATATATCATGCACTACTATGGGGGAATGTGCCTGTATATCAAGGATCGGCTATAGGCGTCCCCCGCTCCTCCGTGGTTTTACGGCGACTCTAGGAGTGCGGGGAGTGTCTTCTCGTATGGCGGCCTAGCCATACCCTTCTCCGTTATGATACCTGTTATCAGCTCCGGGGGTGTCACGTCGAAGGAGGGATTGTACACGTCAACATCAGGTATTGTAATGAGGTATTTGCCCATGACCTTCCTGACCTCGTCGGGATCCCTCTCCTCTATGACAATGCTTTTGGGGTCCCAGGTTCTCTGTATGGTGCTTGTAGGCGCGACCACGTAGAAGGGCTTTCCATTATCCTTAGCGGCTAGGGCTACCATGTAGGTTCCTATCTTATTAGCTGTATGCCCCGTCAGTATGATTCTGTCCGCGCCGACGAGCACGAGATCCGCCAGCCCCCTCTTGAGTACGAGGCCGACCATGCCGTCGGTTATGAGCGTAACAGGTATGCCCTCCTTACGCAGCTCCCACACGTTGAGGCGGGCCCCTTGGAGGAGGGGCCTAGTCTCAGTTGTTATGACCCTGACCTCCTTTCCTTCATAGAAGGCGTATCTTACAACGCCGAGTGCCGTGCCGAAGCCTGCCGTAGCCAGGGCTCCCGTGTTGCAGTGCGTCAGGATGGTTGACCCGTCCTCCACTAGTCTACTGCCTATGCGGCCCATCTCAACGTTATTCCTGATGTCCTCCACGTATATGCGTAGGGCCTCCTCCTCAACGGCAGCTCGGACCTCGTCAGGGTCTCCCTTCCCAGCCGACTCCTCGATTCGCTTCCACACGCGGTCTAGGGCCCAGAAGAGGTTGAAGGCTGTAGGCCTCGTTGATGCCAGCACCTCCCTGGCCCTCTTAAGCTCGCTTATTAGGGCATCGAGGCTCCCGGCCTTGGAGTAGTGGGCCGCTAGGGCCATGCCGAACGCTGCTGAGACCCCGATGGCGGGGGCGCCACGGATCTCCATATCCTTAATGGCCCTCGCTACCCTCCTATAGTCTGTAGTCTCTCTATAGACCTCCTCGAATGGTATGAGGCGGGTGTCGAGCCACCTGAACCTCTTGGACTCGGGATCCCACTCAAGGGGCTTAATCTTGAGGTAGGGCTCGTATCTCTCGAGGTCCCTCAGAGCATCGCCTATAGGCATAGCTGGACACCACGAGCTAAACCTGTGAATGGAGAGTGTACCGCGGGGCCAGTTAATAAGCTCTGGCCCACTCTGCTTGGATTACACAAGGCGCCACGTGGTGACGGAGTTGCCGGTAGCCCTAGAGGTTAGGGTGGACGAGGGTGTAGTGGCGCTTGCAGCCTGCCACGCAGAGCATTTCTGCAGATCACTCGAGGAGAGGGGGTACCTGGAGAGCGGCAGACTCTACCCCCTAGAGGCGGCGTTCCAGGCCTCGCGGGGTAGAGTAGCCCTAGCAGACGGCCAGGCGGGCTGGGGGGCTTTCCTGGAGATCGTGAGGAGCGCTAGGGTACCCCTCAAGCTGGCAATCGTCTACCGACTGCTCAGGAACAGGTACGCCGAGGTGAGGGAGTGGACCAGGCCCTCGACACTGCTGGCCAGGCCTCGCAGCGGTAGGCCGCTCGAGGTCCTCGTGCTCGAGGAGGGGGAGGAGATAACCATCGAGGGCCTCCTTGGGTGGAGCGAGGCGGCGGCCAAGGATGGCCACGAGCCCGTGATAGCTGTGGTGGATAGGAACGGCCAGACAACCTTCTACGAGGCGAGAAGCGTGGGCGCCATAGCCTAGCCGCTATGGCCAGGGCATGGGTAGGATCCCCAAGAGCCGTGGTGCCAGCGCCGTGGAGGCGAGCAGTACTAGGGACGGCGTGAGACTGGGCCTCTGGGGCCTCAGCAGAAGCCCGGCTGGCACGCCGGCTAGTGGAGCGATCGCCTCGAGTAGCCTGAGCACGCCCTCGACGTTAACCCTAAAGAGCGTGGGCCCCGTCTGGGCGGCTGATGGCATGGCTGAGAGCATTGCGACGGTATAGTAGGCAGTCAGCACCGCCATAAGCGTTACAGCTAGTGACAGCGCCGCCGTGCCCCGTAGCGAGTCCATCGCCCCCTTAGCCTCTCTGTAGACCCTCTCCAGTACCTCCACGCCCACCCAGACCCTGCTGAGACCGGCAACCCTTACGGAGCCGATGATTGCTTCTATGACGGGTGGATCGATGAGCCTGGCATCCTCTAGCAGCGCGTCGGCCGGCCTCCCCAGCCTCGCCTCCCGCGCTGCCCTCGAGAGAGTGGCGAGGGCCCTGGAGAGCATCCTCGAGTACCTAAAGCCGAGGACCTCGCTTACGGCGGCTGCCACCCCCAGCAGGGCTAGGGCCGCCCACGCGCTCTTGGTGTACGCCACGAGGGCTGCCACGCTCGCGACACCGAGTGGGGCCAGCCTCACCGCTAATGGGGCCCTGCCGGGGCCTGTGGATGGCTGTGTTAACGCTAGGGTCAGGGTCAGTAGGGGAGGCGCTAGAGCTGCTATGTATAGCGCTCCCATCCAGGCTCCTGTGAAGGCTGTTATGGGGGCCAGCGCTCCTATTGAGACTATGACTGCCGCGTTCACCTCGGATACGACCTTGGCTGTCTCGGAGTACGACTGCCACCTCTTCTTGATTGACTCGAGAGCCCTGGGGACGAGGCTTGAGAGGAGCATGGTCCTAGAGTAGCCAAGCCTAGAAGCGTGAGTTATCTCCTCTAGAGACTCACGCAAGCCCCGTGATGGGGTGGTACGGGCAAGCTCTCTCATGGCCGTTAGGGGGTCCATGCCGTAGTCAAGCATAGCCTTGAGGCGGGCGGCTTCCCGGCGCATCCACTTGAAGGCCGAGGAGCCTGATTCAGCAAGCCTCGCTATGAGATCTGCGACTGTATGCGTGGACCAGGCGTATGGAAGTAGGTAGAGCAGGAGGCTGGGAACCTCGTCGTCAATACCACTGGAGGCTACAGTCTCATAGACCCTATCCACGAGGAGGGCCGTAGCGAGCGCCGTAGAGGCGAATACTACCCGTAGAGCTATGTGCATGGGTGCGAGCGCTAGGGCGAACGCCGCAGTAAGCATGCAAGCCCTAGCTACCACCAATCCCCTGAGGACCCCGGGGGTGTAGCGCCTGGGATCCAGGGAGTACGAGAGGAGGCGCCACGCGGCAGTCGTCGAGCGGCTCAGCGCGCTCCTCAGGCGGAGGCCGGCCTCCAAGGCTCTTCACCTGAAGCCGTATTTGATATTGTAGAAGTGGAGCAGGGCGTCCTGGAAGCTATCGGGGTCGTCCTCCTTGTGCCTCTCCAGGAACGACGCCCTCTCGGCGAGCTCCCTAGCGGGATCGGTGTGGGGGATCCCGAGGATCTCCCAGGCCTTCTTGACTTTCTCACTAGTGTCCAGGACGGCCTCGGCCTCGCTGGGCTTATGCGTGTCCTCACGAGGGTCCCACGTGAACACGTCCAGTAGCTCCTCGTCACTTGTGATCTCAGTTATGCTGACGACCCTCCTTCTAATACCACCCATGTAGTCGGGCATCCTCCTGATGAGCACGATAGCCGCTATTGAGCGCAGGAAGAGGCGGGGAAGGTCTATGGGGTCTAAGAGTAGCCTCATTATCGCAGCTTCGGGGCTGTCGGCGTGGAATGTAGTCATGCCGCCATGGCCAGCCGCTACAGCCTGGGATAGGAGGCGCGCCTCCCTCCCCCTCACCTCGCCTACTATTATGTAATCGGCGCGCCTCCTCAACGCGAACCTCAGGAGGTCCTCGAGGCTGATCTCTCCTATATCCTCCCCTGGGAGGGGTGGACGCGCCACGAGGGCGTCCCAGTGCGGCGTGGGTAGTCTTATCTCGGGTGTATCCTCTATTGTGACGACCCTCCTGAATGGAGGTATTAGGCTTGCTAGCGCTTGGAGCAGGGTGGTCTTACCAGACGCCATGGGGCCTATTATTAGGATGAACATCCTGGCCTCGAGGAGCAGCCATAGGTAGGCGGCCTCTAGGGGGCTTATGACCGACTGCGCTATGAGATCAGCTATGGTGATTGGCCTGCTCGGGAATTTTCTTACCACGAAGCTGCTCCCGAATCTAGTTACCTCCCTGGAGAAGGTGACTGCGACCCTATGGCCCTCTCTGGTGAGGCCTTCAGCCAGGGGCGCGGCTAGGCTGACGGTCTTCCCGGCGAGCCTTGCGAGCTGGATCGCCAGGGAGTCAGCCTCCTCCTCACTCAGGACTATGTCGGCGTCAACCCACCTATCTGGCACGAGCTTGTGCATGATAGCCAGGGGCTTACCGGGGCCTTCGCAGGCTATCTCCTCGACGTGTGGGTCGATGATGAGGGGGTAGAGGGGGCCGTAGCCGCTTCTAGCCTTATCGAGCAGGTAGGACTCTTCCTCGTTCCTGGGGGAGTCGAGGCCAAGCACTAACTCCTCCAGCCGATCCTTGTTAACGCGGGGCTCCGCCACGTGCAGTCTTACCCTGCCGGACCTCACGTATAGCGTGTAGGTCGCCGCCTTGATTCTGTACGTAGCTATAACCCTCGTACCCGGCCCGCCGAGGAACTCTAGATCCTCTGCATGGACTTGCTCGCTAGGCTGGCCTAACCTCGGAGCCGCCATCCTCTGTGTTCCTTTGACCCTCCTTTCGCTGAGCCCTCCGGCTAGCAGGCTCCGGAGACCGCGTAGCTTCACCAAGCCCAAGACCCCCAGTGAAAAAACAAAGATTAAAATATAAAAAGAAAAATTAACCTATGCTGACAGGGTTTGTTTCCAATTCATGGCCGCTATATTCGTATTTAATGTATACTAGCTTTGCGTCAGCGGGCGCTGTTATGATCAGGGACGCCTTTGAGCCTGGCGCGACAGTCGTTGACTGAGGCGTGATTGCTGTGGTGCTGCCGTTGCCTAATACTAGCACTACGCTCTCTATTGTAACGGGTTTCTGGTACGTGCTAACTATGCTTATATGAACTAGCTTGGATGTACTATTGATGTAGAGTGACTCAGCGCTGACCTGTAATGAGCCGCTTGAGGCTGCTATAGTGTTGACACTGTTCTGGAAGTAGCTGTACACGATGATACCACCTATTATAGCGGCGCTTATTAAGACTATTGTAGAGACCAGGGGAGAGAGGGCTCTCCTCGCTATTCGCCTCTCCACGCTCTCAGCCTCAGGCATAGGAGTGGATTGTGTAGGAAAGATGCTTTAGTTAGTGTTAAAACTTAAAAGTATATCCGATATACGAGCCTCCTCCGGAGAGGGGGGTCCCTCAGCCTTACTGGGCTGACCTGCAGCCGCTTCGGGGCTTGTGAAATGTAATATTCAAGGGCACGGTCCTAGTTTTAACCCGCTGCTAATGGGCTTTGAGTCTGGCGGGGGTTTGTAGAGGCTGGGGGGAGGAGTTGAGTAGTTTTAAGATAACGGAGATAGGAGTCATCGCGCCAAAAAACATCGTTATGGAGAAGCTCTTGGATAAGGCGGAGATTCTCTCTAGGCTCCCGGGGGGTATAGTAAAGCCGAGGGATCCATCCTACGATACTGTTGAGGTAAGGGCTGGCAGGGCGTTCTTCTCCCTGCATGACATCTTCAGGGTTAGGGTGGAGAAGAGGGGTAATGATACAATAATGTATATTATGGAGTCCGATAGGTCTACGATAAGGATACGCTTTCTCGTCGAGGAAGCTGGGGTAACGGTCTCAAAGTTGTACGTGGGCGTCGAGAGTGAGGGAATAAATGTTGCTAGGATAGCCTCCCGGTTGTCATCTATACTGATAGAGTGGATAGACTCGGTGAGAATCTATATAGAGGAGGAGGCGCGCAAGGCCAGACCTAGAGTTGCGGCACCAGCTAGAAGCCCAGCCCCGGCGAGACCCGCACAAACCACGGCCCCTCCTAGTGGGGAGAGAGGGGCGAGACCTGCGGCTGCTGTAGCCTCGCCCGCAGGGGCCTCCGGAGGCTCTCCCCAGGGGTCGGTTCCAGAGGTGCGTGTGTCACCCGAGGAGATAGCCGAGGGGAGCCGCAGACTAAGCGACCCACTGTTCGAGGCTGAGGTCCTCGTTAAGGGTAAAGTCGTGCTAGCGGACAGAATGCTACTAACAAAGGTGGCCGACGTCATTGACAGGCTGGGCGCCCTAGAGGAGTTCGACCCGTCGAAGACCTACCTTGTGAAGGTAACGACCGGCAAGGCAGAGGCCTCTATATTGATAGAGAAGGGTAGGATTCGCGGAGCACTGCTCGTGGAAGGAGGCAAGAAGGTTGAGGGGCTAGAGGCGCTCGCAGCGATCCAGAGGATGCTTCCTGGAGAGGCCTTCATAACGGTGATATCCCTGGGATGACAAGCGAGGCGAGGCCGGGTTGGGGGGTGAAGCTAACGGGGCTACTTCAGTTTGCCACCCTTCTTCTTGGGCCTTAGATTCTTACTTCCACACCTCCTGCACTTGGTTGCGCCCGGCGGGTTGAGGGCCCCGCACTTTCTGCATACTAGCTTGTTGAGCACGCGCTTCTCAACTATCGCTATAAGCTCGGGGTCTGTCACAGGCATTCCCTAGCCCCCCTCGGGCGTTCCCCAGCCCGGGAGCTTTAAACCTATCCCACCGAGAAGGGGGTGGGGCTGAGGGGCTTGCAGGCCTCTAGGTTGGAGGTAAGGATACCCGACGCCCTCTGGGCCCGCAGGGCCAAGTGGCGCGGGCGCGTCGTGGCGGTACATGTTGCTCCGGGTGATAGGGTGTCCGAGGGGGACCCCCTCGTCGAGGTTGAGGTCGAGAAGGCCGTTATAGTGATTGAGTCCCCCTACGCGGGCCTCGTGGTAGAGGTTCCCGTATCCGTCGGCGACGAGGTTGGGCCAGGGGACGTGGTGGCGGTGGTAGAGGTTGCCTAATGTCGCGGGTGCTCCGCGCTGGAAGCCGAGGATCAGAGTCAGACCCGGGGGTCTGCTCGAGAGGGTCTCAAGGGTGGTTCAGAAGTATCGCCTCGCAACGGTCTGCGAGTCCAGTCTCTGCCCCAACATAGGGGAGTGCTGGGGTTCCGGGACGGTTACATTCATGATACTGGGGGATACGTGTACGAGGGCTTGCAGGTTCTGCTACGTCAAAAGAGGGAGGCCGGCGCCCCCCGAGCCGGACGAGCCCCTTAGGGTGGCCCTCGCTGCTAGGGAGCTAGGCCTAAGATACGTGGTCGTCACCAGCGTGAGCCGCGACGACCTACCCGACGCCGGAGCCAGTCACTTTGCCGCTACGATAAGGGAGCTGAGGAGGGTGCTGCCGCAGGCGAGGATCGAGGTTCTCACGCCCGACTTCTGGGGTAGGGAGGACCTGGTGGCGATAGTCGCAAGAGAAGGGCCGGACGTCTTCGCCCATAACATAGAGACTGTTAGGAGGCTTACACCCAGAGTGCGTGACCCCAGGGCGGGCTATGAGAGGAGCCTCGAGGTTCTCAGGCTAGCCAAGAAGCACGGGCCCCCGGGGATGCTAACGAAGAGCAGCATCCTCCTAGGCCTGGGGGAGGAGTGGGGAGAGATCCTGGAGGCTATGAGGGACCTCAGAGAGGCGGGCGTGGACATACTGGTGCTCTCCCAGTACCTAAGGCCGAGCCCGGCCCAGTTGCCAGTGGCGAGAATCTACACGCTAGAGGAGTTCAAGCGCCTCGAGGAGGAGGCCTATAGGATGGGCTTCAAGGCAGTTGTGGCCCACCCACTGGCCAGGACATCGTATAGGGCGGAGTGGGCGTACCTCAAGGCGGTGGGCGCGGATGCGCCTAATAGTAGACGGGCCCCGTAGCCCCCAGGCCAACATGGCTGTTGACGAGGCCATACTGGAGGCTGGCCCTGATACGCTTAGAATATACACCTGGAGCCCCTCGGGCCTCAGCCTGGGGAGGTCGACGCCAGCCAGCGCTGTCAGCCTCGGAGAGGCAGAGCGCCTAGGCGTCACGCCGGTCAGGAGGCCCACTGGGGGCGCGGCCCTCTACCACGACGAGCTTGGGGAGGTGACCTACTCTATAGTGGTAAGCGGTGGAGAGCTACTATCCCTCAGCGTGGAGGAGTCAGCAGCCAGGATAGCCGAGGCCGTTGCTCTAGCGGCGAGGATCCTTGGGGCCGCCGATGCGAGGGTGGGGGGCTTCCAGGGCCCCGGCGGGGAGGTGCTATGCTACCTAAACCCCGGCGCCTCCGACGTCGTAGCCCTGGGCAGGAAGGTGTCGGGCTCGGCGCAGCTGCGGCGTGGGGGCAGGATCCTCCAGCAGGGCACGCTGCTGCTCAGCTTCGACCCCATGAGGTGGAGTAGAGTCATACCCACTAGGACCCCTCCAGGGGAGCTGAGCCGCTACGTGGCCGGGCTCTCCGACCTACTGGGGAGGCCCCTGTCTGTAGAGGAGGCCGTGGAGGCCCTAGTCAGGGGCTTTGAGGAGGCCCTAGGCCTCACCCTAGAGCCCGGGACCCTAACGCCGAGGGAGGCGTCGCTAGCCTCCAGGCTAGCCAGGGAGAAGTACTCCTCACGGGAGTGGCTCTATGCGGTCCCATAGGATCCTCCTCGTCGAGCAGCCCTACACCTCCACGCCCCTTCTACTAGCCCTAGAGGAAGCACTCATGGCGGCCTCAAGCGCCTGCAGGGCGCCTCTAGCCATGGTGTGGTGGGATCGGAAGTCGATAGTGCTGGGTAGGACCACGCGCATCGAGGAGGAGGTGAGGCTGCCTGAGGCTAGAGCCTGGGGGGTACCACTCTATAGGCGGAAGAGCGGCGGCGGGGCGGTCTACCACGACCCAGGGAACCTCAACCTCACGCTTGCCATCCCACGGAGGCTCTCTCCCCGCGAGGCGGCGGGCCTAGTCGTCTCCATTATAATAAGGGCCCTGCGTATCCTAGGCCTAGAGGCGCATGTAGAGAATGAGGGGGACGTTGTAGTCGGCCGCCGTAAAGTGTCGGGCTCCGCTGTCTACATAGGGAGAAACTCTACCCTGGCGCATGCGACGCTGCTGGTCAGCGCCGACGTCGACGTCCTCAGGAGGGTCCTAGTGCCCCGGTGGGATAGGGTGCTGAGGGGCGAGGTCACGCCCTCGAAGTACATGCCAGAGAACATCTCAGCGCTTAGGCCCGGGGTGAACGTGGCGCGGGCCAGGCTAGCGCTCCACGCAGCCCTCACCACAGGAGCGGGGGTCGTGAGCATTGACCCCTGGCCGGGCCTCCTAGAGCTAGCCGAGGACCTAGCAATGCTCTACCTCGACGAGGACTGGACATACAGAGGCCTCCTTAAACCCATAAAGGCTACCCCCAACCCCCAATTATGCCCGGGTTGGATACATGAGTATAACCACTAGGACTGGCGACGACGGCACAACCTTCTGCGCCTCCCTCAGGGCTAGGGTCGACAAGGATCACCCCGGCATAGAGTTCATAGGCACCCTCGACAAGGCAATCAGCGCCATAGGCCTCGCTAGGGCCCTACTGCCAGGGAACGCTAGGGAGGAGGACGCCGACTTAGAGCTCATACAGCGCATCCTATTCGTCCTAGGGGCCTCTCTGAGCCGTGGAGAGGCCGCCCCAGAGAGGGCCGTGGAAGCCCTGGAGGCTATAGTAGAGAAGTACTATAGGGAGCCGCTTAGGCACTTCATCCTACCAGCCGGGGGGCCAGCAGCCTCAGCGACCCACCTGGCGAGGACCCTCGTCAGGGAGGCCGAGAGGAGGCTGGTAACACTCCGCAAGACTTCCCAGATCAAGGTCGACCCCAGCCTCATAAAGGTCCTAAACAGGGCCAGCGACGCCCTATTCGCTATGGCGGTTCACCTGGCAAGGAAGTACGGTGGGGGACTCGAGAAGGTCGACCTCAGCTGGGACTTCCTAGGGCAGGGCTAGCAGGGCCCTCTAGGGGACGGGCTCGCCTCACCAATCGGCCGATGGCGTAGCCCTTCATCGGGCCCTCGAGTCCCGGGGGTAACGTTGTTCGCCACGGTATTATTTGGTACCCACCCGTTCCCCTCACTTAATACTCCACAGCCCCGCGACACACTGGGGTGTGGCCCTTGCCCCTAGCTACCCTAGAGGAGAGCATAGGCGAGCCCAAGGCTAGGCTCAGGTTCCCCGATGCTAGAGTGCTACGTCAGATGATGGAGAGCCTGGGTAAGATACTCGAGGAGGCGCGCTTCACAATAACGGAGGAGGGCGTGCGAGTTCTCGGCATGGACCCCGCCAAGATGGCGTTGATGGAGGTTGTGATGCCGCGCGACGCCTTCCTGGAGTACGAGGTTGAGGGCGAGGTGGAGATGGGGCTTAATCTAGAGTCCTTCATAAACATGATCAAGAGGGGTAGGAAGGGGGATACCGTGCTCCTCCTCGTCACGGATGACAAGGTGCTCGTCAGGATAGACGCGGGTGTCGTGAAGAGATACCTCCTACCAAACATAGAGGTGGTGACTGAAGTGCCGGGGGAGCTGCAGTTGGAGCATGACGTCGAGGCGTCGGTGATAGCGGACGTCATACAGAAGGCGGTGAAGGACGCTGAGATAGTGAGTAACGTTCTAATAGTAGAGGCGGAGGACGACACCCTCAAGTTCAAGGCCCGCGGCGAGGGGGCTAGGAGTGTCGAGGTGAGGCTCACATCCGAGTCCTCGAGCCTCCTGTACCTTGACGTGCATAACCCCGCCGCTAGCGCGTACGATCTCCAGTACCTGAAGAACGCCCTCAGCCTCGCGAAGGTGGCCGAGGCTGTCGACGTGAAGTTCAGCAGCGACAAGCCGCTCGAGTTGGTATTCAAGAGCCCCGAGGGCTCGAGGGTCAGACTATTCCTCGCCCCCACCGCCCTCGAGTAGTCTCGCGGGGGCTCTAAGTCTCTCGACAACCCACTCGCGGCGCATCAAGCTCAGCAGGGGGGCCGCCCTGGGGCCCTCGGGCTTCCCTAGGAGTGCGAGGTACAGGTCCCTGTAGAACTCCCTCCTCTCCCTCCCAGTCATGCGCTCGCCAAATCTCATCAGCAGATCCTTGATGGTCTTCTCACTCCACTCCTCGAGGCCCTCCAGCTCCGCCGCGAGCCTCTCCAGCCTACGCGGGTCCTTGATCGCCCTGTAGGCCTCGACGGGGGGCTCCTCGGGTATCTCGACCCTATAGGCCTTGGGGGCGTAGCGGCGGGCCCACCTCCCAGCCCTCTCGACGAGGCTGGAGGCCCAGTCTAGGCTGTACTCGTCCGGCTCCCTGGATAGGTGCCCGGTCCTCTTCAGCCTCTCGAGGGCCTCACCGGGCAGCAGGTGCGAGGGTATGACCTGTGCCAGTATGGCGGCGTGCGTGTATGGCGGCTGCGAGGGGAGCCTCTCGGGGACCCTCTTGGGGTGGCTCAGCTCGTAGGTCCTGGCCAGGTAGGCGTCGTCCTCCTCGTTGCCCGTGGTGTCGACGCCGAAGTATATCCTCTCGGCCTTATAGTACATCTCGTAGTAGTTCGGTATCTCCCTAAGGTCAATGACAACCCTCCTCTGGGGCTTGTGG
>JALWEW010000104.1 GCA_027039295.1 Acidilobaceae archaeon | reverse complement strand
ATGTTGGTGGGGCGAGCCTCTTCTTCGCTAGGAGCATGTAGTAGGCTAGGACTAGTAAGGCCGCTATTGCAGCTCCGGCTCCCGCTACGAGTGTAGTAGCCGTTCTCCCTGCAGTTGTCGTTGACTCTGACGTGCTCTTGCTTTGAGTGGTTGTCGCTGGCGTGCTGGTCTCTCGTGCTATGCTGTGTATAATCAAGTCTTTCAAGGCGGAGACTGCTTCCTTAATTGCAGAGAGTTTTGATGCTAGTGACTGGAGCTGCTCTTCCAG
Source organism: Acidilobaceae archaeon (assembly GCA_027039295.1). Lineage (GTDB taxonomy): Archaea > Thermoproteota > Thermoprotei_A > Sulfolobales > Acidilobaceae > Calypsonella. The sequence goes on along the minus strand of JALWEW010000104.1, from coordinate 7,816 downwards.
GCTAGTATAGGAATCCTGAATTGATGCCTGGACCTTGGAGTACATAGTTGTTAAGGTAGAGTTTAATAATGACGCTGCAGCGTGGATACTCGCGTTCATGTGCCTCTCGAGCTCTGTTGTAGAAGACGCTATTTGGTGGCTGAGAGACTTGTAGGATGACTTTATTATTGACTGTAGCGTGTTTGACGTCTCGTCTATCCTCTGGGCTAGTCTCTGTGTTGACGAGATTATCTCTCTTGTAGTGTTTTCCCGGATACCCGCTGCCTCCGCCTGCATGAGACTTTGGAGGGCCTTACTGGATGATTGTATTGTCAGTACTACTGTAGAGTTCAACTCACCTATAAGGCCTCTCAATGCTTCGATGCTCCGCGTGGCGTTCAACTGGGTTTCGAGTAGTCGGCCTAGCTTCTCGTTTGTTACATTGGATTTCATGTCTAGCTCATCTAGCTTGGAGAGTGCTTGGGCTTCGGCTGCTTGGAGGTTTTGGAGTGTAGTGTTTATTGTTTCGACCCTGTCTTCTAGTGATGCCAGCCTTGAGAGGATCTGCGTTGCATTCTCCAGTAGCTCCCGTAGAATTGCCTGCTGGCCCTGTAGCCCCTCTATGATGAGCGTCTCGTTTCTTGCTAGGGCCCGTAGTTCCTCTACGGCTTGGGGTGTGAGTGAGTCGTTGTAGAGTAGGGCTACCGCGACGCCGCTGGCCTCTGCTCCTTCCCCAGTGTAGGTCGCGTTAATGATTAGGAGCGTGTATTGGCTTGTGAGGTTTAGCTCCGCCGCGTAGAGACCTCTTGCCAGTCGTGTGCATTGTACGGGTGTCAGGGCCCTGATGCTAGTGTTTAGGATGTACGCCTCCACCCTGGCGTTGACTGGCTCGCCCCCTAGGCTCGTTAATATGTATACTATGGCCGTGCCGTGATAGGCGGGTGCCGCTGCTATCTCAACCTCGAGCTTCTCCCGTGTTACGACGTCGAGCGTGGCCGTCGCCGCTACTGCGCCGTTGGGTGCTAGGGCCTGTACCAGGTGGAGCCCCCGTGTGGCGGAGGCTGGCACTGGGAGGCTTGTGAGACCCGAGCCCGTGGTGTTCGTTGTCAGGAGGGCGGCTTTGAAGCCGTCTAGCGTTATAGTGTACGTCGTATTGGGGGCCATGCCTAGGGCCTCTACTAGCACGGTCGAGTCGGGCCCGGCCGCCTGGGGCGTGATTATTAGCGATGACTCTACCTGTATTGTCGTGTTACCCTTAAAGCCTTCGGGGCTCTCGACCAGGATTGTGTGGACCCCCATTGGGATCTGTGGCACAGTGAATGAGGCGCTGGCCGTGCCGTTAGCCGCCCTGGCCGTTGCTATCAGCGTGTTGTCGAGGTATACCTTGAACTGGGCGCCGCTTGGTATGGGGTTATTGATGGGGTTTATGGTCACGTTGACCCTGTCCCCTACGTGCACCGTCCTTGGCTGGGCTGTGACGTTCACGGGTATCCTCATGGCCACGCGTACTGCTAGCTCTACGGCCGCTGTCGCGTTGACTAAGCCCCAGCCGTAGCGGGGGTCTAGGCCCTGGGGGCCGAGGTCTAGGCTCGTGTTTGCCAGTATATCGTAGACTAGCTCTGGCAGGCTGATGCCCTCCACGGGGCTCTTGAAGTCCTCCGCTCCCAGGGCTTGGAGCACTAGGGCAGCGACTCCAGCCACGTGGGGGGCGGCGAAGCTTGTCCCGTTGCCGTAAGCGTAGGATCCCCCCGGCACGGCTCCGCCCACGTTGACTCCCGGCGCCGCGAAGTCGGGCTTGATGTAGTGCTGGGGGTAGGGGGGCTTGAAGGGCCAGTCGCTCGGGGGGTTCGCCCAAGCTACGGTGCCCCCGCTGCTGAATGGTGCCACCTGGAGGCTCTGGTTGACCGCTCCGACCCCGTAGACGCCCCACACGTTGCCGGGGTACTGGGTCTGGCCTGGGCCGTAGTTGCCTATCGACGCCACCACTATGACGCCGAGCTTTAGGAGCGCCCGTATGGCGTCTAGGAGGAATGAGCCCGTGTAGCCCTCCCAGCCGGCGCTGAATACCACCACATTGGGGGGCATGCCCGTCTTGTTGCCAGTGCAGGTATAGGGGTCGGCCGCCCACTCGAAGCCCGCCAGGACCTGGGCGGCGGTGCCGCTGCCCTGGGGTAGGACTAGGGCTGCCATGAGCTGGGCCTCGGGTGCGACTCCTACTATCGTCGTGTTCGTGTTGCCGCCGAGTGCCTCTGAGGCTACGAAGGTGCCGTGGCCGTATGTGTCCTGTGCTATGAGGCACTCCGGCCTGCCCTCGTCGTCGAAGGCTATCCAGCCGCCGGGGTACTTTGGGTCGCCGGGCACGAGGGTTAGGAGCTTTCCTGCGAGGGCTGGGTGTGAGGGGTCGACGCCCGTGTCTAGCACTGCTATCCTGACGCCGAGGCCTGTGTAGCCCATGTGCCACGCTGTGGTGGCGTTTACCGCTTCAACCCCCCAGTTTATCACGACGGGATCCCCGGGGGTGGGGCCCCGCTGGAGGGGTCTCAGGACGCCGCTGACGTGGAACTTCTTCGTGTTTAGTATTATCTCGCTGACGCTGGGCTGGCTGGCCAGCGCTTGGATGGCGCTCCTGGGTATGGAGGCTGAGACTGCTGGCACTATCCAGAAGGTCCTGTGAACCCTACCTCCTAGGCTCTCCACGAGATGTGCCAGCCCGCCTAGGGAGGCGTTGGCCCACTGCTTCAGGGCCCTGAGGGCTAGCTGCCTGGGGAGCCCCTCGAGATACGCTGGGGGGAGGGGTCTCCCCACGATTAGGACATCCAGGGTCGAGTTGGTGGTAGCGTAAACCTCGGGGTCAACCATGGCCTCGTACCGGCCCGCCTGAGGGGTCGGCGGGCTCGAGGCCAGCGCCCCCAGGGGGTACAGCGCGCTCAGCGCCACGAGGAGTAGGATCACCGCGGGCGCCCAAGTCCTACTCTCCAACCGGAGGTACACCCCTTCACGCGGGGGCCCGCGGGCTCTGGCGTAGTTAATACTGCAGAGGCTGGGTGGGCGGTGTTGGGGTGAAGGGCCTTTACCCCGAGGCTCGCTGTTATCCTAGTTGTAGTCCTAGCTGTCGTAGCCACGGCGTCGCAGGCCCTCTCCCAGCTCCCCGCTAGGGATGGGCGGTACGTGCTAGCGTGGGAGTGGAGCTGGAGCCCGGCGATGGGCGGTGGCGTCGTGGACCTAGCCAGTTCTGTCAGCGAGGCCTACGCCCTAGTCGACTCTAGGGGGCCCATGGTTTACGCCTTCAACCTGAGTGGAGGCGGGCTTGTGTGGGCGACTCGAGTGGCCTTGAATGAGACGCCCTCCTACCTCACCCTGGCCGGGGATAGGATCCTCGTCGCCACCGTAAAGGTCGAGGGCAATGAGAGCCTGGTCAGTGTCTACTCGGGGGCTCGGGGCGAGTTCAGGCCCCTCTACACTAGGGGCCTGCCATACCCCCTCTACAGGATCCTGGCGGCGAAGCCCACGGCCTCGGGGGACGTCGTGGTAGTCGGGGCCAGGTACAGGGCTGGCAGGGGCTACCAGTACTTCACCGCCCTCCTATCCAGGGCTGGCGTCGTGTGGCGTGACTGGTGGGGCGGGAGGGCGAACGAGTACTTCAACAGCGTGAGCCTCGGGCCCGACTCGAGCATATGCGCCGCCGGCCCCCCTGGGGGCCTAGCGTGCTACACCTACGATGGCCAGCCGCTCTACAGGCTGAACCTATCCTTCGAGCCGCTCGCCGTGCTAGACCTGGGCTCCGGGGAGGCCCTGGTGGCCGGGGTCTCCAACTCCAGCGGAGTGGTGGCGCTTGTCAGGAATGGTAGGGTGGAGTGGCTAAAGGCGACGGGGCTCTTCGCGCCGACCAGCCTCTGCGCCTCCAACACCACGCTCTACGTTGGAGGCGTGCTAGCCCCCAAGCCCTATAGGATAGGCCTCCTAGCCCTGAATGCTAGCGGGTCCCCAGTCTTCTTCGGCTACGATAACAGGTCGACTGGATCCTACGTGGTAGCGGCCTGCACCGCCAGGGGGAACCTGGTAGTCCTCGGCGGGGCGCTCTCCGGCAGGCCCTTCGCTAGGGCCCTTCTGGTCCTCCGCGTGCCCAGCGGCTCGGGTACCACCGCGCCCCCCGCTGGTGGGGGAGGGGCCCCCAGCAATGTTATAGTCATAGAGGAGGCGGCGCTTGCCGCCGCCGCTGTAATGCTAGCCGTGACCCTCTGGGCATTCAAGCCCTGGCGGTGGAGGAGGCGCTAGTATATCCTGGCCAGCGACGCGGCGTAGAGACTCGGGTCCCTCTCTATCCCGGGGGGCGCCGCCGCTATCAGGTAGTAGCCAGGCTGTAGGCCCTCGAGGCTCGTGGTGCCGCTGGGGCCAGCTATGAGGCTGGGGTTGCTGAATACGCTGAAGGACGCCTGGAGGCCCGTGTCTATGCTCCCCTGGAGTTGTAGGGCGTAGTAGTGGGTGGCGTTCCCGGCCTCTAGGCTGGCGTTGAGGCCCCCAACTAGTAGTGCTAGGCCCTTATAGGCTATGCCGCCCTGCACTATCCTGACCACGCCGCCTGGCGGCGCAACGGCTATGTACTCCTGGTTGGTTGCAATGCATTCCAGGTGCACTACGTAGGGGACTGGCTGCATGTAGGCGTGGGGCTCGTATGCTGTGGTCAGGTTCCACTGGTAACCGTAGGCGGTGTACTCGGGCTCGCTGTCTATTGTCCAGTTCCTATAGCTTATCTTTAGGGTTGTGTAGAAGGGGAGTGAGGTGTACGGCGGCACGACCAGCGTGTAGGTGGCGCCTGCTAGGGGCAGTATGTCCTGGCGCCGCGTTACCTCGCGTGTTATCGTGGCGCCGTTGAAGCTCGCCTCGATCAGGGGGCTTGAGGGCTCGTAGCCGTAGAGGCCGATGAAGGCGCTGCTTAGAGGGTCAGCCCCTGTGACGTTGAATGGCGTCAGCCAGTATTTTATCGGGCCCTGACAGGGTAGCTCGGTGCTTGAGGCGTTGGCCTTTACAGGGTCGGTCTCCCGGAGCCAGACCCAGGCGTCGAGCGCCACGCCCGTGCCTCCATGAGTGGATAGGAGGAGAACCAGTGGGCCCGTGGTCGTGAAGTAGCCGCGGAACTCGCCCTTCATAGTTATCCGGGACCACCACTGAGTCTTCTCGCACCTCGCCGTCACGGTCGAGTTGAGGGGGGACACCTGGCCTATGAGGCCGGGTAGCAGGTAGCTCGAGGGGCCTAGGTCGCAGAGTTTAGCATAGGAGGTGTAGGAGACGCTCATGTTGCCATAGCCTTCTCCATAGTATATCGTGGGCTCCCCTGTGGAGAATATGATGCCGGCCACGCAGGCGCCGCCGTCGCAGTATGCAGCCGCATATATCCGCACCTCCTGGCCCTGGTCGCCTGGGACGCTCCCTATGTACGCCACCGCCTTGTCGTTGGTGGGGTATAGGACGGTTATGGTGGCCGAGCCTATGGGCTCGCCACTGTTTGCTAGTGTCAGGTTATATGTCAGGTTCACGGCGTTGACTCCTATGCTGCCCTCAATGTGAACCCAGATGTCCTCGACTGTGTACTGGTTGCCCTCGTCCACGGCTATAGTTGGCGGCTGGGCCTCAAGCAGGGATGCAACACCGCCGTCGTCGAGGGGCACAGCTATCGAGGCTCCACCTCCCGTGTTGCCGCTGTTCTGGATCGCTTGGAGTAGTTGGCAGTCTATACTAGTCTTCTCTAGGAGGCTCCAGTCACCGTTATACGCGGCCCTGAGGACCCTGGGGTCCCTCGCTGGAGAGTAGGGTATGGCTACGCCGCCGTCTAGTACCAAGATCACCCTTGCCTCCTGGCAGTCGTAGGAGCTGTCTAGGAGTATCCTCGTGGCGTTGTCCACGAGCCTGCCGTACCTTATGACTCTCGTCTCGCCCCCCTTGATGTAGACTATGTAGTCCACCTTAACGGGTGCCTGAGGGTACAGGTAGAGGTAGAGGCTGGACCCCTCCTCCCCAACGCTGAGCACGGGCGGGTAGCCCGCCTCCCTGGCCGCTAGGCTTATGCGCTCCCCCGCCTCCCGCATCGCCGTTGTGCTTGTGTGGACGACCTCGACGTAGGCCAGGGCTATACTTGTCATGGCGGCCGCCACTATCAGGGCGGCAAGTAGCTCGCCCAGCCCCCTACGCCAGCGTGGCCGCCGCATGCCGCGCACCCACCCCCACTAGCTTGGGGGCGGGGGCTGGGTGGAGGTCGGAGACCAGGAGACCCGGATAAGAGCCCCCCACAGCTCGTCCTGGCGGCTAGGAGGTAGCTGAGAGTGTGAGCCATGCCGAAGAGGAGGAGCCTTGCTAGGGCGTGGCCGATGCTGGCTGCCCTCTACTGGTGCTGGGAGTCGAACACGCCCATGCTGGGCCCTGAGTGCCCGGGGGGCGGTAGGGCCGAGAGGCTCAGGCTCACGCCACCCGGCGACGCGAGGCCAGCCTTCCAGCACGATATAAATACTATCCTTGAGGCCTACCGGAACGAGACCGGGGCCAGCAGCGGCGAGAGGCTCCTGGGCGCGGGGGTTATTCTACTCAATAAGGTTCCATTCATGGATCTGATGTATGAGGTAGTTAGCCAGGGCGTCGTTGTTGCAAGGGTCTACTGGGAGCCCCTCGAGGCCCGCTGGAGGCTCCGCTTCACCCGGGAGGGCCTCGAGCGGGTCTGGGACCTCGAGCCACTACCCGTCTTCCGTGTTAGGGGCGGCTACAGGACCCTCCGCAGGGTTAGGGTCTTCCGCAACCAGCCCGCGCACCCACCCGGCGCCCAGGTAGCGCTCGTCGACGATGAAAGCAGGCCCATAGGCGTAGGCTATGTGAGCAGGGACGGCGACGTCATCAAGGTGCACAGCGTCTTCCGGGCCAGCGTCGGGGAGGCGGAGCCCAAGCCCACGACCTGGGATGACGTATTGAAGGCCAACGACTACTACCTGTACTACTACAAGTCGAGGGCGCTCAAGTTCATCCATGTCATGGCCGAGAAGGTGTCCAAGCCCATACTAGTCTCCTATAGTGGGGGCAAGGATAGCCTAGCAGCGCTCCACCTAACACTGGAGCTGGGCTATAGGCCCACGCTGATATTCAATGATACCGGCATGGAGCTCCCGGAGACCCGTGAATCCGTCAGGAGGGTCGCCGAGGAGTATGGGCTCGAGGTCCTCGTTGCGGATGCCGGCGACGCCTTCTGGAGGGCAGTCGAGCGCGTGGGTCCCCCGGGTAAGGATTACAGGTGGTGCTGCAAAGTCTCCAAGCTAGCTCCCCTAGCCAGACTTCTCAACGAGAGGTTCCCCGATGGAGCCCTAAACATAGTCGGCCAGAGGGCCTACGAGAGCCTCGACAGGGCCAGGAGCCCTAGGGTGTGGAGGAACAGGTGGATACCCCACGTGCTTAATATAGCGCCGATACACGAGTGGAGCCAGCTGCACGTGTGGCTCTACATATGGGCCAACAGGCTCCCCTATAACCCGCTATACGAGAGGGGCTTCGACAGGATAGGCTGCTTCATGTGCCCCGCCGCCTACACTGCCGAGTACGAGTTCGTCAAGAGGGTCCACCCCGACCTCTGGGAGAGGTGGGAGTCCATACTCCGCCGCTGGGCCCGGCGGCTAGGCCTCGAGGGCCGGGTGGCCGAGGCCTGGGTCGAGAGGGGCCTGTGGAGGTGGCTCACGCCGGCCGCGCAGAAGATGAGGCTGGCCTCCAGGCTCGGCGTTGAGCTGCCCGACTGGAGGATCCTCTACAAGCGCTGGCTCAAGCCGAGCCTAGAGGTCTTCGAGGAGACCGGCGATGGCTATAGGGT
>JALWEW010000103.1 GCA_027039295.1 Acidilobaceae archaeon | reverse complement strand
TCTCTCAACGGCCCATAAGAGGGGCGCATAGGTGAGTATGTCATGTCGAGGGCAAGGGTAATCGCATCGCTGGCACTCGCGCTGCTCATGATAGCGGCGCCCCTAATGGCGCTGTACCACGCGCCAACCGCGGCAGCGCTGCAGCCAAACACGACAATCAAGGTCTACCCCTACAAGATAGTCAAGGGCCAGGACGTCCTCTTCACCGTAGTACAGACAGGCGGCGCCTTCACCCCCGGCGCGACCCTATACGTGAAGGTGAAGAACCAGGACTCCTGGGGCACTGGCGACGGGTACGCCTGGATAGGCCTACCCTCAGGCCAGTACAAGATACCCAAGGGCTCCTACTTCTACCTACCAGCCAGCTACTCTGACACAGACCTAGAGGGCTCGAACAACCTCAACACAGGAAGCGCCTACTTCCTAGTCTCAGACAGCTCCGACGGCAGCAGTGGAGTGACGGGCGCTCAGATAACTGTGGAGACCGGAGATGTACCATATGTGAGTGTGGGCGTACCGCCTACTCACCCTGCCTCCTACGTGCCGAGCGACATACTGGATATATCCTACAGCACTGGCTCGCTACCAGAGTTCACAGTTAACGCTAAGCCCTTCGAGTACTCGCCCGGCAGCGTGGTGACACTCTACTACTACGTGCCCGGCAACACCGTATACTTCTACTGGGACTACTATGGAGGCCAGCTACTAGCAACTGCTAAGGGCGGCGTAGGCGAGGTCCACATAAAAGTGCCCGACGCACCCGAGGGCTTCCACTTCATAGTAGCCGTGAGCGACACTGGCTACGGAGCCTTCAACGTAATATACGTGAAACCCGAGCTGGTGGCAAGTCACTTCTCCATAGCCGGCGTAGCCAATGAGACCGTGACCTTCACTGGCAAGGGCTTCCCAGCTAACGCCGAGCTAGATACCACCCAGTACGTAACTCTAACAGTCTACGATGGCGTCAACACCGGTACCATGAGGGCCCAGATAATCTCCGGAGGAAAGGCTGACGCCCTAGGCAGGATGACGCTCACCATAAGGCTAATCGACAGCAAGCCCCCGACCGTGAAGGGCGGCCTTGTAGACATAACGCTCTACTACAAGTCCGGTGACATAGACGACGTCGTTGGCGGAACCTTCCAGCAGGGCCAGCTGGGCCCGGCTGGCGACGGCCAAGACACCATAAAGAACGTGCTAGCCATATCAACCCCCGCTGCCTACGGAGACGAAGTCTTAATCGCTGGCTACTACCCAGGCAGCTACTTCACACCCGGTACGCCGGCGAGCAGCTATGTTGGTGATTATATATTCGTGACCGTAGTCAACTTCCCAGCCAATACAAAGGTCGGCATCTACGTTGGCTACAAGCTAGCGGGTACACTCGTGACAGACAACAGGGGAGCCGCCACTGGCTACATAAGGGTGCCCGACCTACCCGGCGTCGACAACACTGGCGCCCAGATAACCTACACGGTTAGGGCTCTAGCCCAGGACCCCAAGACCCACGGCACCTTAGTAGGGGTAGCCGCGAACGGCCAGGACTACACAATAACCATAAGCATTGACGCCTACGCATATCGCTCGCCAGCAGGCTACGGTAAGTACGGCTACTACCTAGCAAACGGCCAGCACACGGTTACCGTGAAGATCTACGGCCTCTCACCCTTCGCCAAGGTGGATATCTACGAGGACATAACAGGCCTAGGCACAATAAACATACTGGACTTCGCCGATGTATACCAGCCCGTAGTGCTAGAGGGAAGCGAGACCCCCTACTACTTCGTGGCAAATGCTGACGGTGTACTCGAGGTCAAGTATACAGTATCATACCTAACGCTGTTCGACATATTCGGTGCTGCCTATGGCAACACTGGCGACGATGTGGCAGTCTACGTTGATGCTACAACAGCGAGCGGCACCCCGCTGCTGACTAACTACAAGGTGCTCACCTACCACATGATATTCCCCGCCTACGGCGAGATAACCCAGGTAATCAGCTCTCCTGCAAACATAACACCCACTCTCGACTCAGCAGGGCCCTTCCAGGTAATACACCCAGGCGACTACATTGAGGTACAATTCCACAACCTAGTACCCGGCACTTGCTACACTCTAACACTAAACGGCGCCCCCGTGCAGCTATACGACACCACCAACGCCCCGGTCTCCTGCGTGAAGGCAGACAGCACTGGCACCATAACGGCAAGGTTCACAGTGCCAAACAGCAGGTCCGTCATCGGCTTCGACGAGGTTGACGCCGTGTACCTGTCCGGAGTGCTCCAGGGCCAGAGCGCTGGCTCACACCTCTTCATAGCCTCAAGCCCGAGGGAGGACCTCTACGGAACCGCTAAGGTCTTCGTATTCCCGACTGAGGCCAGTCCCGGCGACACAATATACATAGTCGGCGTGAACTTCGAGTCTAACGAGAACCTCATAGGCGGCTTCTCCACAATAGGCGCCCCGCAGAGCGGTACAGCCGATGCTCACGGCGCGGTCGCATTCAGCGTCACGGTACCCAACCTGCCAGCTGGTACTTACACAGTCTACATTGAGAGGACCGTCACCTACGAGACCTTCAACGCCATAATACAGATAGTGCCCAAGGTAGTGAGCGTGTCCTCATCCAGCGTGCTAACCGTGCTCTACAAGGCAGCAGGCCAGACCGTGAGCCTCCAGGTGGTTGGCGTCGAGCCTAACAGGGCCTACATGGTCTACTGGAGCGACAACCCCAACGTGCTAGGTGAGCCCATAACCAGCACTGGCGTCCCCGGCGTTGGGACCCCGCTTACATGGTTCAGCGACTCCAACGGCGAGCTGACCGTGACCTTCACAGTGCCCTTCGGAGTAATAGGCAAGGCCTACTACGCTACCATAGTCCCAGCCGACAACCCGACGACCGCCATACTACCACCCATAGAGGTTAAGATACTCCCAGCGCCCTACTTCGACGTCGAAGAGTCGCCATACGTCATACCCGGCCAGGTGTTCAGCGTTGACTTCAACCTCACCGGAGCACTGGCCGATGTCAGCACGGGCCTCTACAAGCTATTCCCAGGCTTCTACAACACCAGCCTGCAGCAGGCTGACCTCGAGAACATGATAGACTACTTCGTGGCCAATGGCAGGGCCTTCGCCATAATAACGATGCCCGACGGCAGTCACGACGTAGTACCGGCCACAATGCAGCCTATAGGCAACGGCATGCTGAGGATATCCTTCAAGGTGCCCAACGCCCAGGAGAGCGGCGTTATAGGCCTCGAGATAGGTTTCGCCCTAACCACGGTGCCCTCCATCTGGAACACGAGCAGCCAGTTCGACTACCCACTCTACAACACAGCCTACACCCAGCTCACAGTGGGCGGCCTCGAGCTAGTGCCTGGCGGCGGCATATTCCTGGCTAGCGTGAGCGGCCAGCTGGCGACCGTTGTGAGCACAGTCAACTCGGCCGTGCAGGTGATAACCACCACCGTGCAGGAGATGAAGCCCGTCATAATGAACATAAGCGACACCGTTGCCTATATCAACACGACCCTTGGCGTCATGACCGCTAAGCTAGACGAGATAGAGGGCATGATAAGCGACTCCACCGCCAAGCTGGTGCAGAAGGGCGACGAGATTATGGCTGAGATCGACTCGCAGAGTGGTCAGGTGCTCATGGAGCTAGACGCCCTAGCCAAGCTGGTGAACGGCGCCTACGTGAACCTAACCAGCGGCCAGGCAGAGATAATGACGAGCCTAGGCCAGATCAACATGAGCATAAGCGACCTCGCCACCCTAATACACAGCATGGGCAACAACGTGATGGCAGAGCTCGACGCTGTCAACGCGAGCCTAGCCAAGATAGTAGTAAGCGAGGGCGACCACGTGATAGCCGAGCTATCCGTGCTAGTCAACCAGCTACAGCCTCTGATAACCAGCCTCAACGGCACCATAGCGACTCTCCAGACCACCATCGGAGAGCTGCAGGCCAACGTGACACAGCTACTAGTCGGCCAGGCCACCATAGAGAAGCTCGTAGTCAACCAGAGCGGTGCAGTGATAGCAGTAATCAAGACCACCGCTGGCCAGATGAACGCCACCCTGGCCTCCGCTCTAGAGATGATAGGCGAGGGCCTAGCCAACGTCTCATCCCAGGCCATAGCACAGCTGCAGGCCCTATCCAACAAGATAGACACTGCCAGCGGAGCCCTATCCAGCAAGCTAGACTCCGTGCTGGCAGCCGTCAACAACGTGAACAGCGCCGTCTCAACTCTAGGCGACAAGCTAGACAGCCTCTCCAGCGCCGTCTCAACTCTAGACTCCAAGGTTGGCAGCCTAAGCGCCGCAGTCAGCACGGTGAGCGGTAAGCTAGACACCGTCTCCAAGAAGCTAGGCGACATCTCAACGAGCCTAAGCGATGTCTCCGGCAAGGTGACAACCATACAGAGCAACGTGGCTGACGTGAAGAGCACCCTGAGCGACGTGAAGAGCACGGTGAGCAGCATATCCAGCCAGCTAGGCAGCCTATCCAAGAGTGTGAACAGCCTAAGCAGCAAGGTAGACAAGGCCACAACAGAGAGCAGCGCGGCGAAGAGCAGGGCCACCGTGCTAGGCGGCACAACCGCTGGCCTAGTCATAGTCAACATAATAATAACAGCCCTCGCTATGGCGAGGAGGCCAGAGTAACCAGCGCAGTCATAGCCCAACTCCACATTAATTTTTAATTTTTGATTTTTAGCTTTATGCTCTATCAATTCTTTGTGGTCAGCAACTGGTCTTCATGCCATATGCCATGTGTATCTGCATTCCCGGTTCTCCCGGCTACCACATGGAGCTAGAGTAAATCCGGGTTGGCATGTATATAGATAACGTGGGGGCCCGATGAATCCCTTCTTTCCCTCGGCGTTAAATGGGGCCAACACCTACTAAACCCCGAACAGGGCATTCTCGGTTGGGGTCCGACCGGGGGAGTGCTAGTCCCCCCGGGGTGTGGGGGAGTGGTTGTATCAGTCGAGATCTCCGGCATCCTCGAGGAGAGGCTCCGGAGGCTCGTGGATCTAGGTATTTACGCTACCGTGGCGGAGGCTGTGAGGGAGGCTGTTAGGGATTTCCTGAGGAAGGTTGACCTCAAGGATATAGCGTTCAACCTCTACGTCTCCCGGGGGGCTAGCTTCCAGTATGTTGCTGAGTTCACCGGGGAGACCTTTGACGCCCTTATAGATTACTTCATCTCGCGGGGTGTGATACCGCTCATCGGGGTGTCCACGCGGGAGGACCTAGCTATACTCGAGCCTGGTCCCTACGTGCTGGACGGCCTCACGGTCTACGTGGCGTATAAGGCGGGGCTAGTCGATGCCATGGTCGAGCTCCGAGAGCTGGGCTACAGGTTCATTGCCCCCCGCAGCGTCGAGGGTCTTGTAGAGCTTCTCGAGGCTAAGAGGCTGGCCCAAGGCCTCCTAGAGGCTGGCGTCGTGGAGTTCATGCAGGCCAAGCCCTCCAGAGCTCCCTCGGACCTGGTGAGTGTCCAGGAGGCCTCCGCTGTAGCCCTAGCGAGGAGCCGGGGACTAGTGCTCCTCAGTGATGACTCTCGTACAAGGGGTTATGCCAGGAGCAGGGGCGTCAGGGCTTACAGCTTGGCGTCGATGATAGCTACGCTCTGGTCCATAGGGCGGGAGTCCGTGGAGGATTATGTCTACTCCTATAAGAGCGTCCCCGCCCTCCTGCCGGAGGAGATGCTTAGAAGCCTGATGGGCCTCAGGGAGCGCGTTAGGGGAGAAAGGGCTTGAGGGACACCGTGATAGCCTTAGACGTGTCTCCGAGCATGGGGAAGCCCTCTGAGATGATAAGGCCCTCGAAGCTGAGCGTGGCGAGGGACGCCCTCGCATATGCGGTCTCTAGGCTCCTATCTCAGGCGCCCCGGGCCCGGGTGGGGCTGGTAGTCTTCTATAGGCGAGCCTACCCGCTCCTGCCTCTAACCTCTAATGCCCGCGATGCCCTGAAGGCTCTATCCCTCGCCAGGATCCTCGGGAGCGGCACGGCGCCTGGGGAGGCCGTGATAGAGGCGGTTAAGCTCCTCAGGAGGTCTCATAGGGAGAGGAGCGTGCTCCTAGTCACCGATGGAGGCTTCAACGAGGGCATACGCTTAGAGTACTCGGCATACTACGCGCGCTACAGCGGCGTGCGCCTAGATGTCGCCACGCTAGGCGAGGAGCCCCACGGCAGGGATAGGGCATCGATAGAGGAGGCGGTGAACCTCACTGGGGGCACCTGGCTACACGCCTCGAAGAGGGAGGAGGTATACTCCATACTATCTAAGATCCTAGCCCCTCCCAGGGCCTAAGGGCATCAAGTATGGCCTGGCTACCCCTAGAAGGCCTCATGGGGTCGACCTCGACTATCCTAGCCCCGGGGAAGTACCGGGGCAACCAGGGCCTCCTCTTGGCCGTGTAGGCCACCACCAGAAGGCCCGCCCCCAGCGACTCGATGTAATTGGCCAGGATCCTCAGGAGGTGGCGGGGCCTTGACTTGAGGCTCCAGAGTAGCACCACTAGCCTCGGCCTCGTGAGGGCGTTGCTATAATCGGCTATCATATCAGCGGCCTCCCTGAGAGCCGCCACGGGGTTCGGCGCCCCATCGAGTATTGGCGCCTCCTCGTATGCCCTGACAACGAGTTCGGGATCCCCTTGGGGGTCTACCAACGGTAGTGCATGGGCCGCGTAGGCGACCAGGCCAGCCAGGACCGCGTGACCGGCTAGGCCCTCCCTCCACGATGCGAGCGTGGCCTGCACCTTATAGGGCTCCAGGAACCTGCTCTTCTCAGCAGCTACTATTACGAGTGGCACGCCTACCGTGTTGCTGGTGGGCTCCAAGGGAGCGCGCCACCACCACGCTGCACGGGGCCTGGAACCGTATAAACTCGCAGTAGAAACCCACTCTGGGGGTTCTAAGTGCAGGAAGGATCAGCTGTAGCGGTGATAGGAGACTGGGACGCCGATGGAGTCGTGTCATCGGCAATCATATACTACACCCAGGCGAAGCTGGGGGTCTTCCCATTAAGGGGCAGGCTCAAGCCCTGGATGGCGCCCGGGGGACCGAGGAGCTTCCCCGAGGTCCTCGCTAGTCTTGACTGGTGCCCCCAGGTCCTGGTTGTGCTTGATATACCATACACGGAGGAGGTCTCAGGCGGCCTGAGGAACTTCAGGGCTCGGGGCTGCGCCAGTAAGATCTACTACTTCGACCACCACCCATCCACCGTTGACTCCCTGCCCGAGCTTGAGGAGGAGCTGCAGGTGGAGGTTGTCGTTGGGAGGAGCGCTACGGCCGTGCTGCTTAGGACATTCCTGGCGGGCATGAACGTGAGACTCACCCCCAGGCTCGAGGGCTTCATAAAGGCGGTTGCCGTGCTCGAGGGCTCTAGGAGGAGGGCCGAGAGCCTCATAGGGGACCAGATAGTGGAGGAGAGGCTTGTTCAGATAGCTGCTTCCATGTCGAAGGCACTCAACATGATGAGGAGTGAAGAGCTCTGGAGGGGCTACGTGGAATGGCTTGCGAACCCCCTCCCCTTCGAGGCCCCCAAGATACACCTGCCGGGTATAGAGGGAGAGATAGACCTCATAGAGGCGAGCGTCGACATGGGCAGAGAAGCGGATGAGGAGGCAAAACAGGTAGCCATGGACCTAGCCATGGGAGCCGAGAACTTGGGCTACATGAAGTTCGTGGACGCACGCGGCAAGTGGAAGAAGAGGGGCGCCACAGCCTTGGCAAGCTACATATACAGGATGACGGGCCAGCCCGTGGCAGTCCTAGTCGAGAAGAGGGACGGCGGGCTCCTCCTCGTGATTAGGGCCTCACGCGGGGCGGCAGTCAGGATAGCTGAGATACTCAAGGCTATGAACGCCCTCGAAGACATAGGAGGCCACGGTAACGTCGCGACAGGCAGGTTACCCCCAGGCCTAAGCATAGAGAAGCTGAAGACCCTCCTCAGGAGGGCGGTCTTCCAGGCCCACCAGGAACTCTACCAGGAGAACCGCAAGTAAATAGCATAATGCATAAAGCCCCGAAACCCCCAGCCTACTACACCACGGCGCGGCCGTCGTCTAGCCTGGACTAGGACGCCGGCCTTCCAAGCCGGCGATCCCGGGTTCAAATCCCGGCGGCCGCACCATAGGACCAGAAACGAGGAGGCAATAGCCTTAGTGTGAGGCTGTGAGGAGTCTCG
>JALWEW010000102.1 GCA_027039295.1 Acidilobaceae archaeon | reverse complement strand
ATGACGCTGATAGTCGCGGAGTCCCTGGCCGAGAGGTGCGGCGTCGACCAGGAGCACCTGGTTGAGATGCTCATGGCCAAGGCCCGCATCGAGGATGAGCTGCGCTACTATGGAGCCGGAACCATAGCTGTGATCAAGCTCCTCCGCAAGGGGTTCCCCTGGAAGAGGGCTGTCCTCGAGGTCTACGAGGGTGGCAACATGGGCAACGGGGCCGCCATAAGGGTGGCGCCAGTGGCCCTCTTCTACCACCCCGACCCCCAGGCCGTCTGGAGGGCCGCTGGGGAGCAGGCCATAGTGACGCACGCCCACCCCATAGGCGTGGAGGCCGCGAGGATCCAGGCACTGGCGATCCACTACTCCCTATGCGGCGTCGACCCGGCTAGGCTCCCAAGGGTGCTCCTAGGCCACGCTAGGACCCCCGAGTTCAGGGCAGCCCTGAGGGCTGTCGAGGGCCTACTAGGCACTGATCCCAGCCCCGGGGAGGTCGTTGAAGCCCTGGGCAACGGCGCCCCCGGGCACGAGAGCGTGCCTGCCGCCATATACTCCCACGCCAGGGCTCAGGGCGACCCGCTGAGGGCGGTGCTGAACGCCCTGAGCCTGGGTGGCGATAGTGATAGCATAGCCTCGATGGCCGCCGCCATAGCCGTGGCATACAGTAAAGGCCTCAGGGGCCTCGGGCACCTCAGGGACGCCGTCGAGGGGGCAGACGAGATCTCCAGGGTAGCTGCGAGGCTCTACGGGGCAATCAGGGAGTGCACCCGGGACTAGGAGGCCTGCCCTTATTACCTAGAGGCCCCGCGCTCCCCCGGGGTCAAAGGTTTGTATGGGGTCTACCTAGGCGGGGTAACCTATAATATAGTAATAGCTATAATCGTCTTCGTCATAGCACTAGCGGTCGAGGACCTACTCTACTTCGACTCCAAGACCTACAGGGGCACCGTGGAGGCCCTCAGCGGCGTTGCCTCTACCCTCAGGAGCCGGGGGGTCAAGGTGAGGGAGGAGCCTGGGGCCTACAGGATCGGCGACCCCGTTGAGTACGTCCTATCCATAGCAGCGGGGTCGCAGGGGTCTGGCGAGGAGGTCACCATAAGGGGGAGGGCCAGGGTCGCCCCCTGGTTCCTCGGGGCGGTGCTAGTCATAATGGCACTCAACGCCTGGATGGGGCTGGCCCTAGCGTTCCTGGGCTACCTCTACTACCGCTACATGAAGAGCAACCTCGAGGAGGCGCTGAGGCAGCACAACCTGAAGGCCCTATAGGCGGTGTCAGCCGAGCCTTAGAGTAACCTGTTAACACTCAACTTTCCCTTTTCTCTAGCAGCGTAATACATATTTAAATATCGGTTCTAATGCCTGGTGCACCAGGCCACGGATAGTGGTGCACCATGCGTGGGAGGCCCCTCCTTGCAGTTGCAATTACCGTGGTCGTGCTGGTCCTGGCTGGCCTCGCGGCCTACGGCCTATTACATGGCCAGTCGAGGCCCGCGGGAGCAGCAGGAGCGACGCGGGCGCCATCAACAGCCTCCCCCAAGAGTGGGTTTAGCGCGGGCCAGGCCAACCTGACTATAGCCATGGGCGACTGGGGCCCGCCGAGCCCCTTCCTATTCTATCCCCGCGGGCCAGGCTACGTCCTCACAAGCCTCGTATTCGACACGCTCGTCTGGAAGGATAGCAGGGGGATAGTACCGTGGCTGGCCGTCAGCTGGGAGCACCCCGATGAGTACACGTGGGTCTTCCACCTTAGACGGGGCGTCTACTGGCAGGACGGCGTGCCCCTAACGGCTAGGGACGTGGTATTCACGTTCAAGTACCTGGAGGAGCACGGGTGGACCTGGAAGAACATCAACCCCTCACTGATAAGCACCGTCAAAGCCGAGGGCAACTATACCGTCGTGATAAGGCTCGCCAAGCCCTACGCCTTCTTCCTGGAGGACTACGCCTCAACAGTCTTCATACTACCCGAGCACATCTGGAGGAACGTCTCGAACCCCTACAGCTTCCGGGGTAGAGGGGCCTTCATAGGCTCGGGCCCCTACATGCTCGTCAAGTACGAACCCGGAAAGGGCTACCTCTTCAAGGCGAACCCCCACTTCTGGGGGGGCACGCCCCGGTTCAGGTACATCAGGGTGATAGCGACGAGCTTCACGAACCCCCAGCAGGAGGCGGCCGCCATCATAAGCGGCCAAGCGGACACAGCCGTCTTCATGGGGAAGGCGTACCGCCTCGTGAGGATGATCAAGGAGAGGGTCGCGGGTGTGAGGGTCACGAGCGGCCCCATGTACTGGGTCCTCTTCCTAGGCTTCAACCTCGAGAAGTGGCCCTACAACACTACCACGTTCAGGAGGGCAATAGCCTACTCCCTGAACCTCACGGAGCTAGTCCTGAGGGTCGCTGGGAGCCTTAAGGCGGCCCTCCCCGGCTCCCCGGGCTACATACCGCCTTACAGCTCCTTCTACAACCCCAACATAACGCGATACCCCTACAACCCCCAGAAGGCGGAGGAACTCCTCGACGGCCTCGGCCTCAGGGACATGGACGGTGACGGCTGCAGGGACCTCCCCAACGGCTCTCAGTGGAGGCCCCTCCTAGTAGCCCCGAGCTGGTACACACAGGATGCACTGGTAATCAAGGACATGCTCTCCAGAGTGGGCGTCTGCG
>JALWEW010000101.1 GCA_027039295.1 Acidilobaceae archaeon | reverse complement strand
AATCGAGCTCGTTAACAAAGTCCACGCGCGCGGCGGGAAGCTCCTCATACCTGTCATGGCCGTGGGAAGGGGCCAGGAGATCCTCGCAGTGCTCAACAGAGCATATAAGGAGGGCAAGATCCCTCCGATAACGATATACGTTGATGGCATGATCTACGAGGTTACGGCGATATACACGGCATACATGAATCTACTTGCCAAGCCCATAAGAGAGGCAATAGAGAGAGGGGAGAACCCCTTCATAAGCGATATCACCGTCTACGTTCACGACCACGCGACCAGGCATGAAGCATTGACGAGCAAGGACCCCGCGATTATCCTGGCGACGAGCGGTATGATGCAAGGGGGCCCGATAATAGAGTATTTTAAGGCCTTCGCTGAGGACCCGAAGAACGCCTTAGTATTCGTGAGCTACAGCGCCCCGGGCACCCTGGCCAGGCGCATTAAAGATGGTGAAAGAGAGTTCTCCTTTGAAGAGAATGGCAAGATAAGGCTCCTCAGAGTAAAAATGGAGGTGGAGAGCATCGAGGGCTTCAGCGGCCACGCGAGCAGGAGCGAGCTATTATTGTTCCTCAAATACCTGACCCCCAAGCCCCGCCTAGTAATACTGAACCATGGGGAGCCTAACGCACTCACGAGCCTGGCCAGAGCGATAGTCAGGTCATGGCAGAGGCTAAGGTTTCAAGCGCCACCCGAAGTCGTGGTACCGGAGAATCTGGAGACTATTAGAGTATACCCCCGCCAGACCTCCCTACACACCGCACCCTGCCACGCCAGGGAAGCGCAGAGACAGCACGGCAAGTCCCCCTCTTCATCCACTAGCGGGTAGAGAGAACCTCGCACGCCCTCCACAGCGTGTCGCCAGGCCTTTGCGTTACCTTAACTGCAACCCCCTTCCTGCCAGTGCCTATGGACTCTACCACCTCGCTAGAAGGCAGGAGGGCCCTGCCCACGGCTACTGGCACGCCGGTAGGCTCATCCACTATAATAACGGGGTCTCCAACGTCAAATGAGCCCTCTACAGCCCTAATGCCTGGCAGCATTAGGTTCGCTCCACGCGACACGGCCCTAGAGGCGCCCCTATCCACGATTACGCGGGGCAGCGATTCCGCGGCACCCCTATTTCTTACAAGGAAATATAGGATCGGCTCTAGACCGTTCTCAACAAGTACTGCGATAGGCTCTCCCCCAGCAATAAGTATCTCATAGACGCGCCCGTGTGCCTCAACCCTCGCGATCTCAAGCCTAACATCGTCCGTCCCCGCTAGTAGCCCCCTGAGTAGTGGTAGAAGACGCCGCTTCTCCTTCTTTGAGAGGGGATGCCGGGACTTCACTCTAATCTCGCCAACCACTACTGCCAACCCTCTCTGTGGCGCTGCCCATCGCAAAGGCTCTTAAACTCTTAGCCAGACCTGAGCCCCTGACTAGGAAACGGTGACAGGCCGTGTCGGGCGACACGTTCAGGATACTCGCCGATTACCTTGAGACGCAGGTGCTGGTTAGGCTAAAAGGTGGCCGGACGCTCAAAGGCATATTAAAGAGTTATGACCAGCACCTCAATCTGATACTAGCTGATGCTGAGGAAGTAGACTCGAGAAGCGGTAACACCAGGCCCCTAGGTCTCTTGATGGTAAGGGGGGACAACGTTGTCCTCATAAGCCCCGCTCCCCAGCAGTAACGGGGGGTGCTAGGGTATGGGTAAGGGTACACCCTCATTCGGCAAGCATGGGCGGAGTAAGACGCACATAGTATGCCGGCGCTGCGGGAGGAGAGCTTTC
Organism: Acidilobaceae archaeon; assembly: GCA_027039295.1. GTDB lineage: Archaea > Thermoproteota > Thermoprotei_A > Sulfolobales > Acidilobaceae > Calypsonella. The sequence goes on along the minus strand of JALWEW010000101.1, from coordinate 24,924 downwards.
AATGTCGCTAAAGGCTACTGCGCAGCCTGCGGCTTCGGGAGGAGCAGGAGAATCAGAAGGTATTCATGGCAAACCAAGAAGGTGAATAGGGTAAGGATAGTTTAGAGTGCAAGGCGGCATGCCCGCGGGAGGGCCTTGACATTCTTGGTGCACCACCCACAAGCCGTGGGATAACGCGGTGGTGGGTGCGGTGGATATTGTATGGCCCTATCTCTCCAGGAGGAGAAGGGTGCTCGAGGCTCTCTCTGCAAGCGAGGAATCCCTCATAGTACTTCTAAGCCCCCCAAACATGACGTATCTAGCTGGTATCCGGGATCCCACGGGCTCTCTGGTGATATCGGACTCTTGTGGCGACACGATTGTGACCTCCATACTAGACTACCACAGGATGAGCGTGCAGGCTCCCAGAGAGGTGGATATAGTGGCTATAGGGAGGGAGGGAGAAGAGTCTATCGACACCGACATAATACCCCGCCTTTACCGGGGCACCCTCGCCAAGTACCTGAGAGAAGAGATTGAGAGATGCGGAATCAAGGAGGTCTACGCCGACCTAAAAGCGGCGCCGGGCTACCTCAGAGAGAGCCTGGAGGCCTTGGAGAAGGAGGGCATTAAGATCTCGGATGCAAGTGATACCCTAGCCGGGATTAGGTCCATTAAGGACGACTATGAGTTAGAGCTTATTAGTAAGGCTATCGAAATCTCGGAGAGCGCATTCTCGTCTCTAGTGTCCAGCTTGGACTCCGGGCTAACGGAGGCCCTGGGAGCAGCAATCATATACCGCGAGATCATGTTCCGGGGGGCCTGGTCGTATGCCTTCCCAACTATAGTAGCGTTCCACGAGAACACGGCATACCCCCACCACGCACCAACTCTTAGGGAGCTGGGTCCCGAGGGACCTGTCCTCGTGGATTGGGGCTCTGTTTATAGGGGTTACTGTAGTGATATGACCAGGACCTTCTGGCACGGTACTGCCACGCCAGCGCGGTTCAAGGATATAGTAGAGGCTGTGATAGAGGCGCAGAATGCAGCGCTCGACGTCGCTGGGCCTGGAGTCGAGGCTAGCCAAGTCGACAGGGCGGCAAGGACTATCCTAGAGAAGAGGGGGTACGGCAGGTACTTCATACACGGCCTCGGCCACGGAGTTGGCATTGAAGTCCACGAGAGGCCGTACCTGAGGCCTGGTTCTAAGGAGGTACTCGAGCCTGGCATGGTTGTGACCGTTGAACCTGGCGTCTACATACCTGGCCTCTACGGGGTGAGGATCGAGGACATGATCTTAATAACTAGGAGGGGCGCGAGGCTACTCACTAATCTGAGCAGGGTAATCGAGTAGGGTCGAGGTTAAGAGGCGTGGCTAGCGGTGCGATACAATGCCGGGCGGGATGGCTGGCGCTCTGAGGCTGAGGCGCGAGCCCATGAAGGCTAACGGGTCTAAGCTACCGCCCGTTTAGCGATGTCGTCAAGTGGGGCTAGGGTAGCAGTCATCGGGGCCGGCTTCTCCGGCCTCCTCCTCTCAATAGCACTAGTCAGACTAGGCTTCGATGTAGACGTGTACGAGGAGCATGCGAGACCCGGCGTTCCCCCCCACTGCACCGGCATCATTAGCAGGAACACACTCTCCCTTATCGAGCACATAGCCGGACCCCTGCCCGGGAGACTTATAGCCCAGAAGTTCGACGGCATAACCGTATGCTCACAGGGATACTGCAGAACATTCAAGGTCATCGGGGGCCTCCTCAGACTCGATAGGCCGGGCTTAGACAGGCACCTCGCCTTGGTCGCGGCAAGGTTAGGCGTTAGGATACGCCTCGAAGCGAGGGTCACCGAAGTGGCACCCGATGGAAGGTTGAGGGTGTCAAAGACTGTTAAAGCCTACGATTATGCTGTGATAGCTGAGGGCGCGAAGCCCCGGCTCAGGGCAGGGCTAGGCATAGGATGCCTCGAAGAACCCGCTTACGGTGTTAATTACATAACCACCTTGGACCCCTGCAGACTAGGCCGTTATGAGCCTAGCACGACGCCTCTCGTAGCATTCGAGAGCCTCGAGGGCCCCGGGTACCTCTGGGCCTTCAGAGGCGGCCCGTACTGCATTGTAGGCATGGCTTCACACTCCACAAGAGATATCCAGCGCCTCCTAGGCGCGCTCAGAGGATCCTTAAAGGGCGCCTACGGCGGCCCCATCTACATCGGCCATACTATAAGCCCCCGACTGGTAAGAGGCAAGGTAGTGGTTTTCGGTGATGCCGCCTGCTTGAACAAGCCACTCTCAGGGGGAGGACTCTACCCCCAGGCGCTGGCCGTTAAGAGGCTACTCGACTTGGCTAAGAAGCAGGGAGCAAGCCAGAGCCTCGCGAGGACGCTAAGTGTTAGCGTTAGGAGCGTACAACGCGGACTGGAGGCCTCAGCATACCTCTCGAGGCTCGCACTACGGAGACCCAGACTCGTTAGGTGCGTTCTGGAGTCGACTAAGGGCCCCTTAGAACCCATAGAATACGATGATTACCGTAGAACGGCATTACAGGTGTTATCATCCATCAAGAAGACAAGCCTCCTCTCATGCGATGCCGTAGGCAGTATGATGGGAGCCATAGCCTTACTCAGGGGGGCGCTGGCAAGCGCCTTGGGCCTAGCTGTATAAGCTGCTTTATACGCTCCCTAAGAGCAGGGGAGAATCCGGGGGTGTGAGGCTCCACGGCCGTGACCCGAGTAGTGAGGAGCTGTGTTTAAGCCGACCCCACGTGATGAGTGGTGACGGCATTGAGGTCCTCCTAGAGGCCGATGATAATATGTCACCCTCGCTGACTCTCCTAGGGTAAGCGGGCTCACCTGGCGAGGACGAGATAGTTCCTCGTGATGGAGTGGAGGTCCTCTCGCTTACACGCTAGTTTAGCGACCTCTAGGGTCTCCAGCCTCATCCCAGCCAACCTAGCTAACTCTGCGATAAACATCGAGCATGTTTCCTTATTGTAGCTAACCACATAGACAGAGAGTTTCCCCCCGGATTCCTGCGATATCATATCAGCTATCCTCCTCGCTTGGAGTGTCCCTAGTAGGATACCAGCTGTAAGCAACGAGGGCCTCGCAAGCCTGCGTTTGCCGGAGCGTGTATACTCTAGCGCGTAGAGGTAGGCCTGCAGGACCTCACACGGCCTCTTAGGGTGCGGGAGGCCTACAAGTACTACACCCCTCTCCTCGGCCCTCCTAGAGAGGAGGGCTAACTCGTCGGGTCCGCCGTTAAAGGCTGCACACCCTATGTAGAGTCTGATACCTAGAACATCTACACTATAGCACCTAGCGTCTATTGTGGAGCCCTTCCTAGCTCTCTCTCCACCTCCTTCCTCTCCCAAGGGAAGACCACCCACTTATCTGTGCTCGCAGCATAGTAGTCCGGCACGAACTTAGTCCACGGCTTTATGTAGAGCGTAGCTGTCACCAAACTACTGGGGCCGTAGAGTGAGAGGAGGTTTACAATAGTCTCCAGTGTCAAGCCGCTATCACTAATGTCATCGACCACCAGGACCCTCCTACCATTAATATCGCCTATCAGTGGTCTCCTGATGTAGGGGCGCCTCCCGCGGACGCCAGCACGCTCATAGAGCTTCACCTCAACAGTCTCCAAGTCGGGGACTCCCAGAACGTCGGCGATTATCCTGGCAGGTATTATACCTCCCCTGAGAACGCCTACAATAACATCTATCTCCCTGCCATCCCTTATGATCTTCTCTGCCACACGATACGATAATTCCTCTACATCGCTCCAGGAGAGCTCCAGGGTCTCCAGCCCACCATGATTTACCGGTAGTATAACTATCTCCCGAGCCCTGCCGGGCAGAGCTATCCTTGAGTCGACACCATCTACGAATACGAGATAGCCCGGCCTCGGCCTACCGTTCTCGTCGATAACGCCAGCGAGGACTCCATACCTGTTCCTGAGTATCTGCAGAGCCTCGACCCAGGTCTTAGCCTTAACCTCCACCTCCCTGGTGCCGAGGTCGTGCGCTAAGCCGCCGAGGAAAACCACCCGCACGTTTCCCGCGAATTCGAGATTGCTAGCGGTCGGAGCCTCTCCCTCAGGCACCCAACGCCCCCCCGGGTACAGGCGGCCCGGATACTATAACGGAGCACTGGCACGGCTGCAATCGTAACCCAGAATTGACTGGCCCCTCGACTCTCGGCTCTGCCTCCTCACGCCTCCTCTTTCTCGCGCGCTGCCTGCCTCTCCCTGATTTTTATTAGATGCGTTATATAACCAGCGATTTGGTTTCTAAGCTTCTTAGATCTATACTCAATCAACGTGCTCACAACTTTCTTATTATGCTCGAAGTCCCTAGTGAATAGATCCGGGTACATCTCTAGGAGCTTCCTAGCGGTCCTCTTCACGAGTGCAGTCCTCACCTTTCCCATGAGGCCACCCGTGGGTCCTCCCCTGTTGACCCCGGGTTTATAGTTCTACGTGGCCTGCGCGGCAGGGAGAGCGCAAGGCTTATATAGAAGTGTAGCCATAAGGGACTGCTGGGAGCTTAGGAGGACCCGGGTAACAGGGGGTGTGGAAAATGGCGGCTGTCGAGCCCACGGGGATTCCAGTAATCATACTGAAGGAGGGCACCCAGAGGACCTACGGCAGGGAGGCTCTCAGGAGCAACATAATGGCCGTTAGGGCCGTCGCTGAGATCCTCAAGACCACCTATGGTCCCAAGGGTATGGACAAGATGCTAGTGGACAGCCTGGGCGACATAACGATTACAAACGACGGAGCTACCATCCTCGACAAGATGGACATACAGCACCCCGCCGCGAAGATGCTTGTCCAGATAGCGAAGGGCCAGGACGAGGAGGCTGGCGATGGCACTAAGACCGCGGTAATATTCGCGGGCGAGCTCCTCAGGGAGGCCGAGAAGCTCCTCGACAAGAATATACACCCAACGATAATCATAGAGGGCTACAAGAAGGCCCTAGCAAAGGCCATAGAGACCATAGAATCCATAGCTGAGCCTGTGAGCATAGATGACGACGAAAAGCTACTCCTAGTCGCAAGGACGAGCCTCAATAGCAAGGCCGTACGCGACGCCAAGGAGCACCTAGCACGCATAGCAGTAGAGGCCGTCAAGGCCATAGCCGAGAAGCGCGGCGACAAGTGGTACGTCGACCTCAACAATGTCGGCATGATAAAGAAGCACGGTGGCAGCATCTTCGACACAAGGCTGGTCAAGGGCATCGTGCTCGACAAGGAGGTCGTGCACCCAGACATGCCTAGGAGGGTTGAGAACGCTAAGATAGCCGTGCTAGACGCCCCACTAGAGATAGAAAAGCCCGAGCTGGACATGGAGGTAAGCATAACGAGCCCCGAACTCATAAAGAGGATGATGGAGAAGCAGGAGAGAATCCTGGCGGAGAAGGTGGAGAAGATTGCTGCTACTGGTGCTAATGTGGTGATTACTCAGAAGGGTATTGACGAGGTTGCGCAGCACTACCTCGCGAAGCACGGCATCATGGCCGTGAGGAGGGTTAAGAGGAGCGACATAGAGAAGATAGCCAGGGCGACGGGAGCTAGGATAGTAACGAACATCGACGACCTGAAGCCGGAGGACCTAGGCTACGCAGAGCTAGTGGAGGAGCGCAAGGTAGGAGAAGACAAGATGATCTTCATAGAGGGAGCAAAGAACCCAAGAAGCGTAACAATACTCATACGCGGCGGCTTCGAGAGGTTAGTAGATGAGGCCGAGAGAGCGCTGAGAGACGCCCTGAACGCTGTAGCTGACGCAGTAATGGACGGTAGGATAGTCGCTGGCGGCGGCGCCATAGAGGCCGAGGTCGCAAAGGCTCTAAGGGAGTACATCAAGACACTGGCCGAGAAGGAGAGGCTTGCCATAGAGGCTTACATCAGGGCAATCGAATCGATACCCCAGACCCTAGCCTACAACGCCGGCCATGACCCGATAGACGTGCTAATGGACCTAACCTCCGCTCACGCCGAGGGCAAGAAGTGGCACGGCATTGACATCGAGACCGGCGAGATAGTTGACATGTGGGAGAGGGGCGTCATAGAGCCGGCACGCGTGAAGATAAACGCCCTGAAGGCTGGCACCGAGGTGGCAACACTCATACTAAGGATCGACGATGTAATCGCCGCTAAGAGAACGGAGGAAGAGGAGAAGAAGAGCGAGAAGAAGGAGGAAGAGGAGAAGGAGTAACCCCCTAACTCGAACCCCCACTAGCCCGCTTTTATCCCCTAAACCCCTATACTCCTGCCCGGTTAGAGCATGCACGATGATTACGTCCTACTTGTAGCTGGCGTCCCCGGCACCGGGAAGAGCACACTATCCAGACTCCTCTCCTCCGAACTCGGCTGCACGGTCTACGAGACCTCAGAACTCGCCATCTCGCTAGGAGTAGCGGGCTCCGATCCCACGGGCCGCTACACTAGTGTGCTGAGCCCTGAAGGCGTTGAGATTGTGGCCAGGGCTCTCGTCAACGCCTCAAAGAGGGGGTGCGTTATAGCTTCAACCGTGTATCCTGAGTCCCTCCTTGATTTTATGCAGTCTTCGACGCTGGCTGTAGTCTTGCTGAGACTGGATCCTAGGATCTTGGAGAGGCGCCTTGAAGGACGTGGATGGCCGAGGCCTAAGGTGCTGGAAAACGTTGTGGCTGAAGCTCTTAACTACTACCACGAAGCACTATGGGATCATAGGCACTACGTATTCGAGGTTGACACCACAGGCAGGAGCCCCCTGGAGACCCTCCACATTATACTAGATCTTCTATGTAAATGGAAACCGGGCTTTCGCGTTGACTGGCTAAAAGATGAGTCCCTGGTCGAGCTTGTCAGTAGCTGGCTGGGGGAACTCGATCTTCACAATAACTGGCTCCCCGAGAGAGGGAGCGTAGAGTAACGCTTCACCAGCCCGCAGCTTAGAGATCCGGTCCCTCAGGGAAGGCCTGAGGCCTAGAGTGTCCGCTATGAAATTCTTGTCGCTAGCCGCGCGCAGGGCATGCACAATCTTCGTTGAGGTATTGAGAACCAGCGGCTCCACACTCGACGGAGACTGCGTTATGACTACTATACTCATCCCATACTTCCTGGACTCCGCCATGAGGCGCGCTAGGAAACCCTGCTCCCCACTAAAGACGTTGTGAGCCTCATCCACTATGTAGATAGCGGGTGGTAGACTGTTTTCGACTCTCCAATAGTATTCACTAGCCAGAAGGAGCAGCTCGAACGCCCTCCGGGCGAAGCTCGTCCTTATGCTACTCGACTCGACAACCACGAGGCCCTCCGTGGAGAGGGGCTCGGCACTCTTCGCGAACAACCCAGGATACCTATTGGCGAGTATGCCTATCTTCCTTAGGAGTCCCCTCTTGACCTCCCGATCCCATTTGCTCTCCTCGGGCAGAGCCTCAATCGCCTCAAGGAGCTCTCTAGCGCTCTCGGGGACTCGGCTCGAGACGACCTTGTCTAGTAGGTATGCTTGGGGCCCGCTTAGGTCTAGAGCTGAACTGAGTACCTCAACAAGTCCCTCACCGTCATCTCCTGAGGTGGGCCACACACCAACGCCGTCTCTAACAGGGTCTAGAACCCGCGGTCTACACGGTGATAGCAGCCTCGCGTACTCGCCCGCCCAATCGAGTACAACCACGCTCCAATCGAGTTCTCTGTAAAGGCGGCATGCTAGTGTGGCGGCTGTCGTGCTCTTGCCTGTCCCCGTGGAGCCAAAGATGCCTACATGACCAAGTACATCATTTACGTCAATAGCTATGGGGACATCCACAGGACTATCTATTCTTCTACCAATATAAACTGCTCTGCCGTGCGGCCGGCTAGCAGCCTCCCTCATAGCGCTGCCAGCCATCACTATGGGAAGCGACCCTCTTCGAGGCCTCATAGCCTCCACTAGTGATGAGATGCGGGGAGGAGGGCCATTGATGACCTCTACCCTGAAGTTCTTAAGCGCCGAAGCCAGAGAGGCTATTATCTCAGACTCGACTAGCACCTGGGAATCGCGCGGCCCGATGATCAATAACAGCGAGTCACTCCCCTCCGGGCTGATCAGCGACGTCACAATGTATTCGAGCCCGGTCCTGGCTGCCCTGTCCTTGAGTATCCTAGCAAGAGCCTCCGGCGCTGACTCGTCGAGCGCCTTAATCCTCAACGCCACAGCAGGCCTCTCACTAGCATCAACTACCGCCTTCCTCCGCGGCTCAGTCACCGCTACCACAGCGAGAGAAATCGCCACTAATAACAGAATAATTATATATTTGAATTCACTAATACTTACTATGCCGGAGTAAGCCAGAAGGGCTAGCGAGGATGCAATGCCAAGTAAGAGCCTCAGAGCCCGAGGGATCCTGTCCAGCCTCCCGAGGACGCCATTCACAAGGCTCCCCGGTAGACTGGAGTAGGGACTTAGCGGTGGGGGGGTCCCCGGCGGAGATCCTGGGCACTCTTCTGGATACACAAGTAGTATTTCTTGTTCAGTTTGAGCCCTAGCTTTCTATTAAACAAGAAGAGTATGCCCCATAGAGAGAGGATAGTCTTACCTGCTATCTCCTCGGACTCCACAAGGTACCCGTGGCCGCAGAAGTCATACGACTCCAGGGCCCCCTCGAAGGGCCTCTCATCGGCTATCACTATTCTTACTCTATCACCCTTGTCTAGGGAGAGCAGATCCTCTATAACATCAAATATTACCTCTCCACCATCGCTAGACCTTAGCTTAGCTATCCTCTGCCCCCTCAGTCGCCCTGGGTTCACCTCTACGACCTCGCCTTCAAGCTCCAGTTCCACGTGCCTCGCCCCGCTGAGGCTAGGCTGGAGGGATGGAGCTTTTTATTAACTCCCAGGCGCTCCAACCCTGGTGCAAGCACATGGCCTACCCCACAGAGCCCCTTAGGAGGCTAACCTCAAAGATATTATCACTCATGGGGCAGGAGGTCACGGTCAAGCTAAGGGATGGTAGGACCTACAAGGGTAAGCTGGAGGGCATAGACCCCCAGACGCTTACTCTCGCGCTCCTAGACGCGTCCGAAGCCGAAGGCGCTAGTATACCCCTAATCATCATCAGAGGCGACGTTATATCAGAGATCCTGGCACCCGAGTATAGTGTGTTCGACCCCGAAGAGTTCGCCGACTTCATAGTAAAGCATGGTGGGATCGAGAGGCACCTAGTTAGGGTCTACAAGGACCTAGGCGTAGTCGAGATAGGCCGCGGGGTGAGAGTTACAAAGGATGGAGTAGAGGGCTCGGGAGCACTCGCGCATAGGGCTTATAGCCTCTTCAGGGAGTACCTCAGGCAGAAGGGCGTTAAGGTCTAGAGTGAGCGGGATTCGGGGATGGGAGGCCCTATAGGCGCCTTCGAGATCTTAGACGTAGACCTGGCGGGCCGTATTGCTAAACTACACCTGCGCAGTGGTAAGCTTGAGACCCCCGCGTTCTTCCCTGTTATTGACCCGATGCGCCAGGAGCTAGGTCTAGACCTAATAGCCGAGGCGGGCTTCGAGCAGGTTATCACAAACGCCTACTTAGCCTATAAGAGGTATGGTCCGAAGCCACAAGGCGACATAAAGGAGCTGCTTGGCTGGCGCGGAGTCGTTATGACGGACTCGGGGGCTTATCAGATACTAGAATATGGTGATATTAAGGTAACCCAAGATGAGATACTACTGTACCAGAAGGAGGTCCTCAAGCCTGACATAGGCGTTATCCTCGATGTCCCCACAGGTGATGTTAACCGCTTAGAGGCCGAGAAAACAGTTAACGAGACCATCAGGCGCTCGCGGGAGGCGCTCAGGGTGATAGACCCTGCGAGCGATGACGTGCTATGGGTCCTACCAATTCAAGGGGGCCGCTATCTAGATCTGGTAGAAGCTAGCGCTCGCCACGCGGCTAGCTCCCCCTACAGGATGTATGGTATTGGGAGCCCAACAGTCTTCCTGGAAAAGTATAGATACGACATAATAATAGATATGATCATCGCGGCTAAGAAGGCGCTGCCACCCGGGAGGCCAGTGCACCTCTTTGGCGCTGGGCATCCCCTCATAATCCCGTTCGCCGTCGCCCTAGGCGTTGACACATTCGATAGCGCGAGCTACATAATCTACGCCCGAGACGGCAGGTACATTACAGAGTATGGTGTATACCGCGTGGATGACCTAGACTACCTGCCCTGCGAGTGCCCGGTCTGCAGCCGCTACAGCCCACGTGAGCTGGCCGAGATGCCGAGGGAGGATAGAACCAGGCTCTTGGCGCTGCATAACCTACACGTGATCTCGAGGACCCTCAAGAGGGTGAGGCAGGCCATAAGGGAGGGGAGGCTCTGGGAGCTCCTAGAAGAGACTGCCAGGCGCCACCCCGCCGCCTACAGGGCCCTGCTGAAGATGAGGAGGGCTCACTCGATCCTCGATGCCCACACGCCTCGCGTGAAGCCGAGGGTTAGGGGCCTTAGGCTCTACGGCTTTGAGAGCCTATGGAACCCGAGGCTGACCAGGCTCCGGTCCCGGGTGCTAGCCCACTACCTACCCGAGAAGCTCAAGCGCCTTAGGCCTAAGAGGCTGGTTCTGAGGCCCCTACCCTCCTCCATCGAGGCCTGTAGGCGCGGCTCAAGCGAGGATGGCTACGTAGTATACTATTCGCCCTACTTAGGCCTTATCCCGAAGGAGTTATGTGGCGTCTACCCCACGATACACGCCGACTACCCACATAGCTACCACGAAGACCGGGTCTTGAAAGTCCTTATTTCCGAGATACGGGCACTCCTAGCCATTGCGAAGCGTATTGGTGTTGAAGCCGAGATCCTAGGCGAGCCGGATAGTCTGTGCTGGATGCTCTCTAGGGCCCTGGGCAGGGTTAGATGTGGAGAGGAGCGATAGGCGGCCTACATGTAGAAGGGGCCGCTCTCCCTGCGACGAGGGCTTTCCTCGCCGCTCTCGCTCATCTCGGCTAGCTTCATGAGGAGTGCCTTCTGCTTCTCCGCGGCCTCCTCTAACGCAGGCGCCTTGAGCTCCACGCCCAGGATCTCTGAGAGCACTTTCATGCCGCGTAGCACGGCATCATAGTCAACCTCCTCGACCATAGAGTACGGCAGAAGTATTAGTGTGGGTATCTCGTAGTACTCCATTAGAATGTAGAGCGTGGCTAGAGGCCCCATTACTCCAAGGCCCTCCTCCATCTGCGGGGCAGGCAGTTTACCCCCCAGTTTAAGGTAGTGGGAGTTACCTATCCACCGGTAGCCGTACTCCTCGTTCTCGGGCATGTAATCCCTGCTAAGGCCTCCAGCCAGGACCGCGAGCTTCACGCCGAGCTCAGCCGCGAAGGAGGCTAGAGCCTCGGTGTACGCGGTCCACTCCTCGCGCTCCGGCATCGCCCTGTTAAGTATGAACACCACGCGGGGCTCCTCGGAGTAGTAGATCTCATAGGGGAACCCTGGCCCATCCGACTCGATTATTATCATGGGAGGGATATCACCTTCGGGTAATATGAAGCCTGCCTTCCTAGCACCCAATGCCTGGGCCGCGTATTTGGTAAGTAGGTATCCAACCATGCCGAAGCCTCTAAAGCCTGTTACGAGGATAGAATCCTCCAGGAGATTCCGCGGCACCCGCAACACTACCTCAGCCACTACCTCCTCACCCTCACAATCTCACCGTACACCAAGCTCCTAGCCAGGCCCGCGGAGACCCTCGCCCTGCCGGTGGCAAGCACTTCATCGTTGGGTGTCACCACGACTACCTCGTCGCCGGGACGGATATTATCATCCATCTCTACTAGGTCCCTCGCCAACACGCTCCCCTTAATATCTCTATCACCACGCACGATAACCCTGAACCGTGGCGGCGGCTCGGCTCTAACTATAACCCCACCCATCACCCTCGATATCGTGAAGAGACCCGTGGTGGGCCTCAGGGTCAGGGCATGCCTACCGTCAATGTAGACATAGCGTATACGCCTCCTCGCCACGGTTATAGTAACGGAATCCCTGAGGGCGCAGAATGCATCGGCTACACGCCAGCTAAACTGGAACGCTAGAAGCGAAGCTATCAAATCAAGCTCCTCGGGATAGGGCCTCCGAGGCCTCAAGTGCACACCGAGGAGAGGCCCAGTGCCCCCGGGGCTCTTAGCCCTAGCGCTCCCATGGATAGTAGGGAGCGCTAGGGCTAAGAGGTTAGGTGTGTAGGAGGCTGCTCCCCTCTACTCTGCTGGAGTTCTTCAGCCTCCTCCTCACCTTCTCTACAGCCCTGAGGAAGTCTGTTAGGTTCACTACCTTGGAGTTCCTCCGCAGTGCATTGTAGCCTGCTTCGACTACCACTGCTTTGAGGTCGGCACCGCTGAAGCCCTCCGTTATCTCCGCTATCATCTCTAGATCCACATCTCTATCCAGCTTCATCCTCCTCGTGTGTATTCTCAATATCTCCACTCTCCCCTGCTTGTCCGGCAGGGGTATCTCGATTATACGGTCAAACCGCCCCGGCCTTAGCAACGCCGGGTCCAGTAGGTCTAGCCTGTTGGTCGCCGCTATCACCTTAACATTGCCCAGGGGATCGAAGCCGTCCATTTCGGCTAGCAGCTGGACAAGCGTCCTCTGCACTTCCCTATCACCGCTTGTGCCTAGCTCTAGGCGGCGGGCCCCTATGGCGTCTATCTCGTCTATGAATACTATTGATGGGGCCTTGCGCCTCGCCAGCCTGAAGACCTCCCTCACGAGCCTGGCACCCTCTCCTATGAACTTATTCACGAACTCGCTGGCAACCACCCTTATGAATGTCGCCCCTGACTCCCTCGCAACTGCCTTGGCTAGCAGGGTCTTGCCCGTACCGGGCGGGCCGTAGAGCAGAACCCCCCTGGGAGGCTCTATTCCCAGTTCCCTGAAGAGATCCGGTCTCTTCAATGGGAGGACCACGGCTTCATATACCTCCCTTATCTGCTCTTTGAGCCCGCCTATATCGTTGAATGTAACGTTTGGCTTCTCAACGACCTCCATGCTCTTGACTATAGGGTCGAACCTGTTCGGGAGGACGCTGACTATCGTTGAGGCTCTATTGTTGAGTGCCACCATCATACCAGGCCTCAATGATTGAGGGTCGATGCCAGCTACTGTGTTAACTATGAGGTTCGGCCCCGTGCTACTCTTCACGATAACCCTCCCATCGTCCAGTACCTCCAGTACGACGGCCTCGATCAATGGGGGACTGAGCAGCCTGGTCACCTCGCTTTTATAGTGCTCTAGGTCCCTCTGAAGCGCTATCTTCTCCTTCATGAGTTCCTGTACCCGCCTCCGCAGGTACTGGATCTCCTCCTCGAGTGGTGCGGCGTCGTAGCCCCCCTGCGGCTTGCTCCTGCTATTGCTGCTAAGCGACACGGCTCCCACTCCATCGCCTGGACTCCGCGGGGATACGCATTAAAAGGGGACACGCCAGTCGCATCTGATAATACCCTCTGGGGCCGCGCGGCCCGTGGGAGGGGCGTTGCCCAGGAAGAAGGAGACGCTTTACTGTGAGATATGTGGGATGCCCATAGTCGGGCGCCCCTACTATGCCGAGGTAGACGGCGTCGAAATGGTGCTCTGCGCCAGCTGCTACATGAAGCTCGTGAGGAGCGGGAGAGCGAAGCCCATCCGCCGCAGGGAGACCCCCAGGAGGGTTGTAGCGAGGCCTAGGAGGAGTGAGATCGTAGAGTATGAGATCGTAGAGGACTACTACGATCGCATCAGGAGCGCCCGCCAGGCGAGAGGCCTCTCAACGAAGGAGCTAGCCATGAAGCTCCGCATAAGCGAGTCCCTGCTACGCAAGATAGAGCAAGGCAAGATGAAGCCGAGCATAGACCTGGCAAGGCGGATGGAGAAGGTGTTAGGCGTGAAGCTGCTCGTGCCGACCGAGGAGCCTGAGGGGCCGCTGGCCCCGCCTAGCGGCGACTACCCCACACTGGGTGATGTGGTAGTTATACGGAGGGATGAGGATTAGCTTGGAGAGGGCCTTCCTAGTCATACCTCGCTCTAAGAAAGGCCAACTGGAAGAGGCGCTGAAGCTAGCCGAGACCGCGGGCTATAGAGTAGTCAGGATATGGAAGAGCAGGTACGAGCGGAGGCTGGGTAGGGGGCTGATAGAGGAGATCTCCCTAAAGGCCGAGGAGGAGAATCCCGACGCGATAATAGTGTATGGCGAGCCGCAGCCGTCAACACTCTTCGCACTCATGAAGGCCACGCGCAGGAGGGTCATAGACCGGGTAGAGCTTATCCTAGAGATCTTCGTGCGCCACGCCGGGAGCCGCGAGGCCAAGCTCCAGATCGAGATGGCAAGGATCAAGCACGAGATACCACTAATCAGGGAGATGATCAGGAGGAGCAAGATGGGAGAGCTCCCAGGCTTCCTGGGGCCCGGAGGTTACGCTGTGGACGCTTACTACCGCCACCTCACAAGCAGGCTCGCCAAGCTAAGGAGGGAACTCGAGGGGCTCCGACATCTGAGGTCAATAAGGAGATCCAAGAGGTACCGTGAGGGCATGATCCACGTCTCCATTGTAGGCTATGCAAGCGCGGGCAAGACCACGCTCTTCAATAGGCTGACAGGCCTATCCAAGAGAGTCGGACCCGAGTACTTCACCACACTACAGCCTAAGCACTATAGGGTAAGGCTTAGGGGCATGGATGTAGTCTTTATAGACACAGTCGGCTTCATCCGGGACGTCCCCCCCACTATAATCGAGGCATTCCACAGTACCCTGGAGGAGATAAGTGATAGCAACGCTATAATATTCGTGGTTGACGCGAGCAAGCCTCAGGGAGAGATTGTCGAAGAACTCGCATCGGGCTTCGAGATCATGGAGCAGGTAGGGGCCGTCGGAATCCCCACCATTGTAGCCGCTAACAAGATCGACCTTCTAGACAACGAGTCGCTGAGGGATAAGCTAGCCCTACTGGAGGGCCTAGCCTCCCCTAGGAGCGAGGTAGCGTGCGTCCTGCCCATATCTGCGTATAGGGGCGTCAACATTGATAGGCTCTCCGACTGCGTGATAGAGGTGGCCGGGCATGGAGGAGCCCTGGAGGCCCTACGGGAGGGTCTACGTGCTACGGCTGGGCCACAGGCCCGAGAGAGATAAGAGGATAACCACGCACGTCGCATTGGTTGCCAGGGCCTTCGGGGCTAACGGATTCATACTAGAGGGCATATGCGACGACTCTATCACCGCATCCATCAAGGGGGTCCTCAAGAGATGGGGCGGGGAGATGCACCTAGAGTGTGGAGTCAACGGCAAGAGCTATGTCAGGAGGTGGAGGGGGGAGGGGGGACGCGTGGTCCACCTCACGATGTACGGTCTCCCCCTCGACTTCGTAGTAGAGGAGATAAGGGCCGACCCAAACCCCAAGCTGGTAATCGTGGGGGCCGAGAAGGTGGAGAGATTCTACTATGAGGTAGCCGACTGGAATGTAGCCGTTGGCAACCAGCCACACTCGGAAGTAGCTGCCCTAGCTTTGTTTCTGGATAGGCTATATAGGGGCCGGGAACTCTATACTAGATATCCTAGGGCGAGACTCGAGATACGACCATCAAGGAGAGGGAAGAGCGTGGTGTCGAGCAGTGAGCCAGGCTGACTCCGAGCTGCTGGAGAGATTCGTGCGGGCCGTGGCCTCCATGGTGAGGCTGGACTCGGATCACGCAGCCACCATACTCAGGAAGCTGCTCTCGGAGAAGAACGGGAAGGGACTCAGCGACGAGGAGCTGGAGGAGCTAACCAACATCAGACAGGGCGAGATAAGGAGGATCCTACGGCTCCTATACGAGCTAAGGCTAGCCTCCTATAGGAGGGGCAAGCACCCGGAGACGGGTGCCACGCGGTACTACTGGAAGCTTAACCTACACACGATAAACAACGTGCTCCTCAGCAGGAAGAAGAGCGTGCTGCGCAACCTCGAACTTAAGCTAGAATACGAGGAGAATAACCAGTTCTACTACTGCCCCCTCGACGGCTCCCGCTACACGTTCGACGAGGCGTACGAGTACGACTTCCAGTGCCCGAAGTGCGGCAGCATACTAGAGGAGGACGATAGAAGCGAGATAAAGGAGGTCCTCAGGCTAGTAATCAGTAGGCTCAGGGAGTCGATAGCGAGGGATGAGGAGAGGCTTGCCCGCCAGTAGACCTGTGGCTATCGACCTATTCAGCGGAGGCGGAGGCTTCGCCAGGGGCTTCGAGTTCGCGGGCTTCAACGTGAAGGCCGCAGTAGACAACTACCCTCCAGCCGCCAAGACATACAAAGCCAACTTCCCCCACAGCGTAGTAATAGCGGATGACGCTAAGGAACTCACTGGAGAGGAGATACTCTCCTACGCCAGCCTCACCCGCGGAGAGGTCGACGTAGTAATAGCGAGCCCGCCCTGCGAGCCCTTCACAGGAGCGAACCCAAGGCGCAGGGAGGACCCGCTCCTGAGGCTCTATGACGACCCTGCTGGCCAGCTGTTCCTCCACGCCATAAGACTCATAGGGGAGATCAAGCCGAGGTTCTTCGTTATCGAAAACGTGCCCGGGAGCCTCGTGGCCCCCATAAGGAGGGCTATAGCGAGGGAGCTCAGGCGAGCTGGCTACCCCAGGATATACTTCAACGAGTTGAGGGCCGAGGAGCATGGAACCCCCAGCAGGAGGCTTAGGGTCTTTGTATCAAACACCCTCCTGAGGCCCCCGAAGAGGCGGGGCCCCACGGTGGAGGAGGCCCTCCGAGGCCTACCCCCGCCCGGGGCCCCATGGCCGCCAAACCACGACCCTCCACCATCGCCCGGGAGAAGGCATGAGAGGAGGCTACCGAGGCTCAGGTGGGGGGAGGCACTGATCTACTACCGAGGAGCGGGTGGGCGGAGGCTACCGAACTATGTAAGGCTGCACCCCCATAGACACGCCCCAACGGTAATGGGGACTAGCAGGTTCATACACCCCTACGAGCCCAGGCTTCTGACGGTGAGGGAGCAGGCACGCCTCATGGGGTTCCCGGACTACCACGTGTTCCTCGGCAACCGAGACGCACAGTATAACCAGGTCGGTGAGGCCGTGCCACCGCCGCTGGCTAAGGCTATAGCCTGCCACCTCCTCGAGCGGCTCTCCGGTGATGAGGGTGCGGGTAATACCTGTGCTCCATAACACGAGTAGTGTCCAGAGGCTCCTAGACTTCGCGAGGCTCGTGGCCGGGCTGGGCCTGGGGGAGCTGGTGGTGACTAAGGCCTATGGGGCGGCGGCCCAGCACGGCCTAGGGGAGCTGGGGAGGCTCGCCTACAAGAACAACATGAACCTCGTGATCCTACCGGATCTAGGCGACGCTATCGACCTGCTAAAACCCGAGAATGTGTTAATAGTCACCAGGCGGGGGGAGCCCGAGGCCTTCGACCCCCTGGCCCCGCCCCACCTGGAGGGGAGGATCCTTGTGGCCTTCAATGGGGGGGACCCCGACTTCGGCGAGGCCGAGATAGGCATGGGGAAACCCATCTATCCCCCCGGCGTCCAGGGTAGGCTTGGGCCGGCTGCCGAGGCGGCCCTAGTACTCTACCCCCTGCTCCGGAGTGTGGGCCGTGTTGAAGAGGGCGGCTGAGAAGCCCGTCTCGGAGCTGCTCTCACTAGCGGCGCACTACACTAGCGTCGCGGTGGATCTAGCCCTCTACACCCTAGCCTCGCGGGACCAGCTAGCGGCTAGGGAGGTTCTCAGGCTAGAGAGGGCTATAGATGACTATCTATCCGACATCATAGCTGGGACCGCGCTTGCCATAAGGGCCCCGAGCCAGACTGGGCTGGCCATAGGCATAGTAGTCCTGGCCGAGGCTTTCGATAAGATAAGCGATGCCGCAGGGGACCTAGCCGGCCTCGTCCTCAGGGGGCTACCAGTGCATAAGTTCGTCAGCGCCTCAAGCGTGTGCTGCGGTGAGGTCGTGACCCTGGTTAGGGTCAACCGGAAGCCGCTTGAGATGCCCTCACTCGTCGACCTCTTACTGCTCAGGAGAGACGGCGAGTACAGGATCTCGCCCGAGTGGAGCGATGTCAGGGAGGGCGACATAGTAGTCATACGGGGCCCCCTGGAGGAGGCCGAGGAGTTCTCCAGGGCGGTGGGCTACTCGATCTACTCCCAGCTCAGTAGGGGCACACCGGCCCTAATATCAGCCATAGCCGGCGACGACCTATCCAATGCGGTGCTCCAGATAAAGAGCCTCGCGAGGCTAATGCTCGACCTAGCACTGCACAGCCTCCTCTACAACGACAAGGCCCTCGCACGCGAGGTCCTCAGGCTCGAGGACGAGGCCGACTCACTCTACATCAAGGGCCTCGAGGCGGCCTTCGCAGCAGGCAACCCTGCTGCCTCGGAGGAGATGGTGTCAATAGCCGTATTCATTAAATCCATGGAGTCGATAGCCGACGCCGCCACAATGATAGCCAATATAACTATCGAGGGCCTCGTATCGGACTTCCTCGTGGAAACCATGGAGGAGGCTGAGGAGGCCTACCTCAAACTCCTTGTGGGTGAGGAGCTAGAGGGGAAAACAATCAACGAGCTTGGATTAGAAGATGACGGGTTCCTACCCGTGGCGGTTAGGAGCGGCTCCACCCTCATACTACCAGTGCCGAGGGACTACAAGGTGAAGGCTGGCGACCTAATCATAGTTAAGTACTACCAGCCCGAGGGCGGGGATCCCACTGAGGCCTTGGAGGCGAAGGGATACAAGGTTATACCCCCCGGTTCACCGGAGGGCTAACCCCGAATTAACCCTCGGAGCACGAGAAGACCTTAGGGAGCGTGGTGCCCAGGATCCCCCCAGAACTGTGCGCCAGGTGCAAGGGCTACAAGAGGCTATGCGGCCTACCAACGTGTCCCATCCTCGAGAGGTTCAGGAGCCAGCTACGCGCCACCCTCAAGGTAGACGCCACCACGGCCGAGGGCTACACTCCCCCCTCAGCACTGGTGGGCGAGCACGACTACCCTAGGGTCAGCGTCTACTATATGCTCCCCCCAGGCGAGGGGGCCGAGGAGGCCCGGTACCACGACGCCCCTAGCCTATGGGTTGAGAGGAGGGAGAGCCTGCACAACATAATAAGGCTGCGTAGCTCCATGGTGGCGGCCCGCCTCAGGGTGGACGCTAGGAGCCCCCAGAACCTCTATGACAAAGAGTTCCTCTATGCCTCCGTTAGCGTGGCCCCCGTTGACTCGGAGGTGGAGCTAGCCAGGCCTCCAACCCCCCGGTTAATCTTTGATGGCATCTCGAAGCCCGTAGGCCCAAGCGGCCCAGCAAGGAGGATAAGGGTAACCGGTAACCCTAGGCTCCACCCCCGCCTGGAAAAGCTCGTTTGGGACGAGGCCACTGCTTCCACCGCTATAGTAGAGCTGTATAGGTCTGGCGTCGATGTCTACACAATACACCGGGCCCTTAGTCTAGGCATGCTGGGGAGGCCCAGGAACCGCCGCCTCGTGCCGACGAGGTGGGCCATAACAGCGGTCGACGACACGATAAGTAGGTGGCTCCGCTCGGCCCTCAGAGACAGGCCCTCGATAGACACCATCGAGGTCTACAGGGCCGAGTACCTGGGCAATAGGTTCACGATAATCCTCTACCCCGGCAGCGGCTGGTTCGAGTGGGTGGAGGTCTGGCACCCCGCTGGCCTATGGACTCGTAGGGCCCGAGAACCCAGCGCCTGGAGGGTCGCTGAGGATCCCCTGGGCCGCGCCACCGACGTTGACGGTGGCTTCTCCGCCGCCAGGCTGGCAGTGCTGGAGAGTCTCTACAGGAGGGGGCGCGTGGCCGACGTTATAATACTCAGGGAGATCACGCCCTCATACTACGCCCCAGTCGGTAACTGGCACATAAGGGAGACGGTGCGCAGGGCCCTAGCGGGCTCACCCGTTAGATTCGATGACCTCAACGACGCTGTGGGGGAGGCACTGGCCTCCCTGGAGACCCCGGAGGCCCAGCGTGCAGCCCTAAAGGCTAGCCCCCTCCTCAGGGGCGTGCGGCGCTCGAGGCTCACCGACTACTGGCCCGAGCTCGGCTAGGCCTTTAACGGTATCACTAGCGTAGCACCCACTCCCCCAGCCAATTACTACACCCTCCCCCAGGACGTCGAGGGGGCCCATTGAGGGAAGTCGACTACAGGACTATAGCTGAAGCCCTAGCCCGCCAGGGCTCTAGGAGGTCCAGGGGACGCGGGGGGCCCAGGAGCAGGGTCGTGGACGCGATAATGGTCCTGCTCCTCTCAAAGCCTATGAGAGCCGCCGAGATAGCCAGCGTGCTCGGCTTCCAGTCGAAGTACATAAGCAGCTACCTCAGCTACTGGAAGGCCAGGGGCTACGTCGACTACGACAGGGGCTTCTGGTACCTAACCCCCCTCGGCGAGGAGTATGCCCACGAGATCGTGGAGAGGCTCCGCCGCAGCCTCGAAGACGAGTATACGAGGCTAGCCCGCAGTGTATTATTGTCGAGCGAAACAGTTAGCCCGGCAATAGATGGCAAGAAGAGGCCCAAGGAACCAGCGAATCCAGGGAAAGCACAGTCATTCATTGCTGGGTTAACACTATCTGCTGACAATAAACGACAAGGCACCAGTAGGGTTGACCGGGTCACATGCGTCCTTCGCCTCCTGAGGGGCAGACTCGACGAGGAGGAGTTCGAGGTGATAAGTACTATACTATCACACTACGCTAGGTGGGGGAGCACATACCTCTACGCCGACCAGCTCCAGGAGAAGCTACAGGCCGATCAGAAGTGGCTCTTCGCCAAGCTTAGAAGCCTGCAGACGAAAAACCTGATCTACATCTACGCTGACCCCCGCCTAGGAGTGAGGGTGGGCCTCTCAAAGGCTCTCCGCGAGGCACTAGAGTACTGCGAGTAGAAGCTCATGGCCTCAGGGGCCAGCATTAACAATACTACTACACGGTCCCCGTACTATCGCGCTAACATCTACGATAGTGCTCACCACTAATGAGCGTCATGAGAAATGGTTTGGCTAATAGTGCCCGGTAATAAGGCCCGACCCACCGACAAGAACACAACCGCCGAGCCACGAGGAGAGGCTGGCTGTTAGTAGAGGTAGAGAGTAGAATAGCCGGCTTCTAGTCCTAGAGGGTGAGGGGTTCGCGGCGTGCGATGGAGCGTCAGGGAGAGGTCGATCAAGAAGGCCCTACTGGATAGCATCGAGGGCCACGGCGTGAGCGCGGGGGAACTCGCCGAGTGGCTCTGGGAGGAGTTCGGGATACGCGTGAGACCCGAGTGGCCGCGGGTCAGGCGCGCCGTACTGAGCTCGGCGGATATTGAAGCTAGAGACCTTGCAGTATTTATGATCGAGAAGGGCCTCACACCCGACGAGGGGCTATGGGATGCTAGACCAGCGATACGTCTGCGAGGCGCTAATGAGCCTAGTGAGGATAGCGAGGGGGAGCGGGACGGCGGTTAGGGGCTTCGACGAGTACCAGGTCCTAGAGGCGCTAAGGCTCATGGTTAGGGGGCCCTTAGGCAGGCCCACGCTAGAGCGCGAGGTCGGCATAGGAGAGGCTTCAGCTAAGACTCTGCTCAGGTCCCTGAGGGAGGCGGGCCTCGCCGAGCGATGCGGGACAGCGCACTGCGTCACGGAGAAGGGCCTTGCCGTTGTTAAGGCTCTCAGGGAGGTATGCCTCATCGGGCCGCTCAAGGTAGATTTACCGGGGGATCTATCAAAGGCCGTCCTCGCGGTGTCATCGGCCATAGAACCCCCTATAGACGTTGTCAGTGTCCACCATGTAAGGGACCACCTCGTGGCTAGGAGCTGCAAACCCGTTGTAATTGGGGCCTACTGGCCCCCGGAGACCGTTAGGTTCCCAGGCGTCCCCCCCGAAACCGAGAAGGCCCTGGTAAGCGCGGTGCTAGACGCCTTCGCCAGGGCACGTTGTACCGTCGAGAGTGAGCGGGGCGCCGCTCTGGTCTTGGCACCGCACCGCTGCGGCTCAAAGGCCGCGGCGGCGCTCATAGCGGCGGCCGCGGAGAAGTGCGCGCAGGAAAGCCTAGACCCTAAGTACCTCTAAAGCTGCAGGCGTGGATCCGGTGGGCCCGCTGTGGTCAGGTATTCCGAGCTCCGTGGCAGGGACCTCTTGTGCCTGGCCGACTGGAGCAGGCACGAGGTTGAGGCTGTATTCGAGACCACGAGGATGCTGAAGTCCCGCTTCTACGCTGGTGAGCGCGTGGTGCCACTCCTAGCTGGCAGGAGTATAGCGCTCATATTCGAGAAGCATAGTACTAGGACCCGCGTGAGTCTTGAGGTGGCTGCCCACCAGCTTGGGGCCCACGCGCTCTACCTGAGCAGGGACCAGCTCCAGCTGGGCCGTGGCGAGACCATAGCCGACACCGCCAGGGTGCTCTCGCGCTACGTAGACGCGATAGTAGCTCGCGTGAGAAAACATGAGAGCCTACTGGAGCTCGCCAGGTACTCGAGGGTCCCAGTGCTCAACGCCTTAAGTGACCTCTCCCATCCCATGCAGGCCATAGCGGACCTCTACACCATACTAGAGCATAAGGGCAGGCTCCGCGGGCTCAAGCTAGTATTCGTAGGCGATGGATCTGATAATGTACTCCACAGCCTCCTAGTGGCGGGCGCGATGTTCGGCATGCACCTCGTAGTGGCGAGTCCCCCACAGCTCAGGCCGGCGAGGATGGTTCTAGAGGCCGCTATGAGGGAGGCTGAGCTCAGCGGTGCAACTATAGAGTTCGAGGAGGACCCCCTGAAGGCCGTGGAGGGGGCCGATGTGGTCTATACCGATGTGTGGGTCAGCATGGGGCAGGAGAGTGAGGCTGAGTGGAGAAGGGAGATACTGAGGCCATACCAGGTCAACAGTAGACTCATGGAGAGGG
This sequence comes from Acidilobaceae archaeon, assembly GCA_027039295.1. GTDB lineage: Archaea > Thermoproteota > Thermoprotei_A > Sulfolobales > Acidilobaceae > Calypsonella. Next base: position 2,097 of record JALWEW010000101.1, on the reverse strand, counting down.
CGGGTAATAGGGCGATATTCATGCACTGCCTTCCAGCTCATAGGGGTGAGGAGGTCACGGATGACGTGATAGATGGCCCGCAGAGCGTGGTGTGGGATGAGGCCGAGAACAGGCTACACACCGAGAAGGCCCTCCTCAGCCTCATCGTTCCCTAGTCCCGGCACGATGGGAGTCAGAGGAGACCCGTAAACGCTCTCAAGTAGGTCGAAGGCCGTGTCAAGGATCGCGTTGACCTCTGGAACGCCCCCCGAGGACGCCGCCCTCCTGCGCCCGCTATACTCTACGACCACCTCGGGTAGGCCCAACAGGGGGGCCTCGTCGGAGCCGACGGGTAGGTCCACCTCCTCGACCACGCACTCTAGGCCGTAGTGCCTGGCTAGGATAAGGGCTGCTAGCCTAGCCCTCTCGATGGCCATCCTCGTTGAGTGGTCGAACGCCCCGTACACGGTGATGACTAGCACCTGGTGGCACCCCTCGGGGAGGGCGCGAGGCATAGTTATAGGGAGCCAGGCTCTGTGGTACTCACGGGTACCCGATGTCCCTGATAGCCTTCTCTATGCGGGTGATGGGTAGCGAGCCCTCGCGTATCACGCGGTACTCGCTACCCGCCACTAGTATGACTGTTGAGGGCTCCCCCAGAGGCGCGGGTCCACCATCAATGTAGAGGTCGACGCTATCGCCGAGCATAGCCATGGCCTCCTGGACGGTCACAGGCGGCGTCATACCGGACTTGTTAGCGCTCGTACCGATAATGGCGCCGCCTGTGAGGCGCGCGAGTTCTCTCGCCACAGTGGAATTGGGGAGCCTAACGCCGATCATGCCGTCACTCGACGCTAGGTGTCTGGGAGCCCGTGGGGAGGCGGGTGCTACTATGGTTAGGGGGCCGGGCCAGAAGAGCCTGGCAATCCTCCAGAATAGTGGGCTCGGCTCCACATAGTCGATCGCGTAATGGGCCTCCGCGAGTATGACGGGGAGAGGCTTGTCCTTCCCCCTCTCCTTGACCTCATACACCCTCCGCACGGCATCGGTGTTGCGTGGGTCAGCGCCGAGCCCGTAGAGTGTGTCTGTGGGATACACGACGAGCCCCCCACTCCTCAGGATGGAGGCGGCCTCGCCCAGGGCCCCGGGGTCAGGGCATCTAGGGTCTACTACGAGGACCCCCGGCAAAGCGCTCCCCCGCGAAGCTATGCCGGGCCAGGAATATAATGCGTGGCCTCGGGGAGTGTGTGGGGGGTAGGGCATGGGGGAAGCCAGGCTAGAGGAGAGGCTGAGTGTAACCAAGAGGCAGCTCGCGATGATACTCCAAGAGTTGAAGAAGTGGAGTGCGCCGGCCACGGTGCTACTCTCACTCTATATACCCCCCGGTAGGCCCATAAGCGACGTCATGAATCTCCTGCGCCAGGAGCACTCCATCTCCGACAACATAAAACTGAAGAGGACCCGGCAGGCTGTGCAGAGGGCCCTCTCTGCGGCCATGGATAGGCTGGCTATGATACAGAAGGTGCCCCCTAACGGTTTGGTGCTCTTCTGCGGGGAGAACATGGATACGGGGGACTTCATATGCTACGTATTCTCACCGCCCGAGAGGGTACCCGTTTTCTACTATAGGACGGATAAGTTCTTCCACACCGAGTTCCTCGAGGACATGGTAGAGGAGCGGGACGTGGTCGGCATAATAATAGTCGAGCGGGACCAGGGCACTATAGGGATCCTCAAGGGCACGAAGCTCGAGGTGCTCGAGGAGGTAAGCGGCTATGTGCCAGGCAAGCACAAGATGGGGGGGCAGAGCCAGAGGAGGTTCGACAGGATCATAGAGCAGTTAGTGGAGGACTTCTTCAAGAGGCTGGGAGAGCACGCCAACAGGCTCCTACTGCCCTATCTGGAGAGGGGGAGGCTCAAGGGTATAATCGTTGCTGGACCCGGCTACGCCAAGAAGGACTTCGTCGAGGGCAAGTATCTTGACTACAGGCTCCAGAGGCTCGTGGCAAAACAGCTCGTAGACGTCGCCTACCAGGGTGAGGCGGGGCTGAGGGAGGCGGTGATAAAAGCCGAGAACGTCGTCCAAACCCAGCTATATAGGGACGCAGTCAACGCTCT
>JALWEW010000100.1:6659-8388 GCA_027039295.1 Acidilobaceae archaeon | reverse complement strand
TTCTATAATTGACAGGTCGGATGTGGTCATATCAGCCACGCCGAGGCTTTTTGCTGAGGCTAAGTCTATTCGCGGTTCAAAGCCGACATTCTTTATTCCAAACGGAGTGGAAACGTCTAGGTTCTTCAACGCGTACCAGCGCACTTCCACACGTGATAGAAAAACTATGATTTACGTTGGCTCCATAGAGTGGTGGAGCGGGTTAGAAAAAGTAATAGATATAATAAAATATTTAAAAAGATATGAAAACGGTATCAGACTCTTAATAGTGGGGCACACCGGTTCACCTTATGCAAAGAGACTATATGATAAAGCTAAAAAATTAGATCTAATTAATAAAAATATATTCTTTCTTGGAGCGAGGCCTTACAGCCATATACCGTTTTTACTCGCTCAATGTGGATTCGGGATAGCGCTGTTTCCTAAGACGCCCCTGCTATATGACGCGATTCCTTTAAAGTTGATAGAATATGCCGCAGCTGGTCTTCCCATAATAACATCTAATATTACGTTTTTGGGTAGACTTGCTCGGAGATTAAATGCTGGGCTAGTGTTTGATGATAACCATGACGCTGAGGTAATAGCTCACTCTATTGCTGAGATCATGAGCAGCGAGGAGCAATATAATATTATGTCAGAAAATGCGTTAAAAATGTCGAGATTATTTGATGTGAAGAGGCTAGCTAGCAAGGAAGCGAGGCTATTATTAACCTTCGTGAGGTGAGTTATCCTCGTTGAAAATAAGCGTAGTAATAGTAACCTACAATGCAGAGAGATACATCCTGCCCTGTCTGCGGTCGGTATTAGCATCTAGGGGTGTAGAAGTCGACGAGATAATAATAGTAGATAATGCTAGCCGTGATAGGACTATTAGGCTTGTTATCGACGAGCTTGGTGAAGACAGTCGTATAAAGGTCATTAGGCTAAGGAAGAACTTAGGCTTCCCGCTTGCATCTAATATTGGCATAATGCATGCACGTAATGACTTCGTTGTACTAATGAACCCCGACGTTATCGTTAAACCAGATTCTTTCGCTAAGCTTATAAATATAATGCTTAATAACAAAGATGTTATCGTCGCGCAACCGAAGATTTTACATCCTGGAGGTTTCATAGATAGCGCTGGCGGCCTTATGGACTTTATTGGGCATGGTTTTCATATAGGTAAATTTGAGCGTGACCGTGGCCAGCATGATAAGGTTCGAGAGATCTTATACGCCTCTTTTGCATGTGTCATGCTACGCCGCGAGACTTATCTGAGGCTTGGTGGTATGGATTCAAGGTATTTCCTCTACAATGAGGATCTCGATTTCTGCTGGAGGAGCTGGCTTGCAGGGTATCGTGTAATGTATGTTCCCGATGCTGTAGTTTATCATGTAGGTCATCATGCCACTAGGAAAATACCGTATCATGCCATCTACTTTGGTAGAAGGAATAGATTATTCACTATATTTACAAATTACTCCATGCCCTTAAGCCTTGCATCTTCTACTATCTTGACGTTACTGTATGTAGGGCTTATACCCTATCTCGCAATCAGGGGAGAACGTTTTGAAGCTAGAATTATGTTAAGTGTACTGTTGAGTGCTGCAAGGCATTTAAGGTATCTCGCTTATAAGAGAAAAAATGTCAATAATATAAGAAAAATTAATGACTTAAAATTATTTAAAAAAGGATTAATAAAATTAAAACCTATGGGACTTATATTGTTTATAAATAGGTTATATAA
>JALWEW010000100.1:0-6649 GCA_027039295.1 Acidilobaceae archaeon | reverse complement strand
GTTTTTTAGTGTTCTATGTGAAGTCTGATTCCGAGGTAAACTACGGCCAACGCTTTTGGAAAGTTCTATGGGCATATAAGTCGGTGCTCCCTATCGGGGGTTTGGGGTAATATCTTTGAATGTAATGATAATAGGCGGAGCAGGTTTCATGGGGAGTAACTTCACTAGATTTCTTGTCAATAACTATAATGATATTAAAATTCTAGTATATGATAAGCTTACATATGCTGGGAGAATCGAGAACCTTAAAGGCGTCATGGATAAAATAACCTTTGTGAGAGGAGACGTCGCGAATGAAGAGTTCTTAGAATACATAGTAAGAACTTTTCAGCCTAGCGTTATAGTTAATTTCGCTGCAGAGACACACGTGGACCGGTCTATAAACGAGCCAGCATCGTTTATGCGCACCAACATCTATGGTGTCTTCAGCCTACTTGAAGTCATTCGGAGGGTCGAGGTTCCACTCTATGTGCACATATCAACGGACGAAGTCTACGGGGACCTCGCAGGCATTGATGCATATGCCGATGAATGCTGGCCTCTAAATCCATCGAGTCCCTACTCCGCATCGAAGGCTTCAGGGGATCTCCTGATAAAGGCTTACGGGAGAACGTATGGTGTCAGGTACAGGATCGTGAGGCCCTGCAACAATTATGGGCCATACCAGCATCCCGAGAAGCTTATCCCAAGAACCATCGTCCGGATTCTCCATGGTATGCCGGCGACTATCTATGGCGATGGGATGCAGGTGAGGGATTGGCTCTACGTCGAGGACTTCTGCAGGGCTCTAGCATTAATAATTGAGAAAGGCGGGGACTATGAAGTCTACAATGTCTGCGCCAACCAGTTTGCGACTGTTAAGAGGATAGTTGAGAGGATAGTTGAGTTAATGGGTAGGGACCCTTCCAAGGACGTTATACATGTTAGTAGCAGGCCTGGTGAGGATAGACGATATGCAATGAAATGCGAGAAACTTAGGGGGCTCGGATGGAGACCCCTAGTAGGCCTTGAGGAGGGCCTTGCGAGAACTATCAGGTGGTACTTAGACAATGAGTGGTGGTGGAAGCCTTTAGTCGACGAGACGTACGTGCTCGCGGATGAACCTTGGGGGACGCGCAAATGAGGGTGCTTGTGACAGGCGGGACTGGCCTATTGGGCTGGTGGGTAGTTAAGGCGTTCGTGAGTAAAGGGTTTGACGTCTATGCGACCTATCACCTACAAAGTCCTAAGGGTCTCGAAGACGCTAATTGGGTTAGACTCGACCTAGATGATCCCTTAGGCGCCGGTAATGCTGTACGAAAGTTAAGGCCAGATGTTGTAGTCCATAGTGCCGCGTATACCGACGTGGACGGGTGTGAGGTTAGGAGAAATTACTCGTATAGGGTTAATTATCTTGCTACGAGGGCCCTCGCGAAAGCTTCTCTAGAAGTTGGTAGTTTCTTTATTTATATATCTACAGATTATGTTTTTGATGGCGAGCGTGGGATGTATCGTGAAGGAGATACTCCGTATCCCCCGAACTTCTATGGGCTTACAAAGCTTCTCGGGGAGGCGGGAGTTTTGTCTCTACTAGAAGATTCCAGCGCAATCGTAAGGGTGAGTGGGCTTTATGGGTATAGTCCGACGGGAAAGAGGAACTTCGGTATCAGAGCCCTCGAGAGTCTTGCAGAGGGTAGGGAAGTGCGCGCTTTCGTAGACCAGTATTTGTCGCCGACTTATGTGCCTGCACTAGCTGAAAGGATACTTAAGGTATATGAAAAGCAGGTAACAGGTATCGTGCATATCGCAGGTGAGAGGCTCTCGAGATACGAGTTTGCCCTCACTATAGCTGAAGTACTCGGAGTCGATAGAGCCCTCGTTAAGCCGGTAAAGATGAGTAGCGTAAAGCTACTAGCAAGGAGGCCTAAGGATTCAAGTCTCGACGTATCAAAGGCTGTAAGGGAGGGACTGGCGTTGCCGCCGACGAGAGATTGCGTAAGGGAGTTCGTCTCATTGTATAAGAATAAGAACAAGACTACCGACTCATAGATTACTCTCAGAGTATTGAAACGCTTTCTGGAGCCTAGGGGCAGCTGCCGCGGGGCTCTGAGGGCGAGGCAGTATCCAATGAGGCCAGTTGTGCTATCTGGCTGCGACGGCTCCGGTAAGACCACCCTTACGCGCATCCTAGCGTCTTACCTATCCAGGCGCGGCCCTGTGCGGTTATTCTGGTTCCGAGGTAGTCATCTCCTAGCATCACTAATCCTTAGAGTCCTCTCGCGGTTAAGATCGCTGAGGGGAGGATGCAATCCATATTATGGGGTCTGTATCCCCACTAAGCTGAAGTGGTTATGGGTCAATATAGAGTTCTGGTCAATGCTTCCATGGCTTCTGACGAGGAATCTCCTATCGAGATTTTCTCGGTTCCTCGTCAGTGATAGAGGTATTGCGGATTTCCTTGTATGGGTTATTGCTACACTCGATTACCCCCGGTTCCTGTCAACGCTCTATGGGAGGTTCCTGGTCAGGTTGGCTATGAGGGAGGCGATGGTTTACCTACACGCAGACAGGGCGGTCATTGCTAGGCGATCCGACGTCCCCGAGGAGTTCATGCGTAAAGAGTGTGCTGTATATAGTATTTTAGTAAGGTATTTGACTAAATGTAGTATTGACACCGGAAGGCTCAGGCCTATTGAAGCCTCCGCGGGTGTTTTGAGGTGCCTGGATATAGCGTAAAGCTTCTGAAGATGCTCGATGGACTCTATAGACCGGCTATCGGAGAGCTGGAGGAGCTGGCTAGGATTGCAATGATGAATAAATTGTACCTGCCATTCCTCCGGGAGGCAAGAGACCTGTTTTCATCCAAGTTAGCCCTTGAGGAGAAGAGATTCAGAATGTACATATCCAATTGCCTTGATGTGGCGGGGGCCTTAAGCGGCCTGCGCTATGCCTTCTACAAATTCCGTAGGCCGGTAGATCACGTGTCGGTCGACCTAGATGTATTAATCCACGTGGATGACGTCCCGAAGGCCGTAAGAAGGCTCGTCCGCAAGGGGTTCAGGCTCGCGGTACCGGAGCCCTATACGGTGACGCTGGAACGGGGAGGCTTCATCGTGGACCTCTATACACACCCTGCTTTTGCGTGGATAGTCTACATGGATGGGCTTAAGGTACTTAGGGACTACAGCGAGGAATTTGAGCTTGCAGGCGTTAGGGTAGCCGGCATCACGAGGGAGGCCGAGATTGCTGTTGCCGCGGCCCATGCGGTCTACAAGGAACACATCATCTTGCTCATGGACTGTTTAACTGCTTGGAGATGGCTTAACAAGAGGGCCCTAAGGGTCGCCGAGGATCTCGGGGCCGAGAGAGCCCTTGAGGTGCTCCTAGACACTTGCAGCAAGATCGAGGAGGGCCTCGCGGAGGCCCCCTATAAACTTACGCTCTCGACGCTGCTCAAAGCCTATATCGAGAAAGCCATGAGCGACAGAGTCTTCAGAGCCACGAGCTTGAACCTCTTGAAGTATGCAGTTAAGCGTAGAGGCTTCGGCCGAGCGCTTCTCGAGAGGCTCACAAGGAAGAGCTACTAAAGCCCCTCATGTCCACTGCTTCAATGCTTGTCGGCTTCCCGTCGGAGCCTCTAAGCAATTATTCTGGCAGTAATATATCGACGATAGGTTTCAGTATCCTATAGGCCCTGTATAACTGCTCCTCCGAGAGCATCGCCGCGGCCAGCTGGCGTATGTCCCCCCTCTTGAGTGCTCCTAGCCTCGCGTAGAGTGGGTAGTGTAGGAGGGCTGCCAGCAGGCCTAGGAGAACAGGGATGTGTATAGCATAGAATAGTAGGGCGTACAGCGTGGGCGGCCCTAGGATCACGGCTAGGAGGCGCTTGTCCGCCGTGAAGCCTGTACTGCGGGCGGCGTAGGCTGCGTATGCCAGGCCCGTTAGGGCTCCGGTTGTCGTTGAGAGCGCCGCCCCTAGGCCTCCGAGGGCTGCTGTTAGGGGTGGGTATAGGGCAATCCTTGGCAGGTTCTGGGCTAGGCCCAGAGCTAGTACCCGGCGGTACATGGACTCCGCGTAGAGGTAGTTGCCTATGACTGTGGCTATAATTAGGGGCACCCCTCCCAGGAGGAGCGTGTCAAGCATTGGTGCAGCCTCGGTGTACTGGGGACCCAGGAGCCCCAGTATCTCCCTGGGATACGCTGCCAGGAAGGCTATGGCTGGTGCTATGAGTGCTAGGGCGACCCTCAGCACGCTCCAGGCGAGCCTCCCCCTCCCCTCCCTCATACCGCTGAGCACGGGGAGGAGAGCCCCTAGGAGCACGGTGGAGGCCCCCAGGGTGAACGATGCTATGGCTTGGGCAGCATAGTAGAGCCCCGTCTCCCCGGCCGTCCTATAGCCGTAGACCGCGAGCACGCCGAGCCACTGGCCCAGGAGGGCTATGATTGCCGGGGCCCAGTTCGGCAGCCCGACCCTGACCAGCGTGGCGACCCCCTGGGCGTCGAGGGTGGGCCTGAGCCCCAGGGCCCTCGAGGCCTGCGCGAGGGTTACCGCTAGCTGCGCTGCCGAGAGGACGGCGTAGCCTGCGAGGGCCCCGGGCCACCCGTAGCCCAGGGCTACGAGTCCTATCCCGAGGGCCAGCTTGGCGGCGTTGCCTGCAGCCGCCGCCAGGAGTATGGGTTTGGTGTCGAGGAGCGCTATGAGGGCCGCGTAGGGCGCTTGTGCTACACCCAGGGCCACTAGGATGGAGGAGGCCGCTAGCTGGCGTGGCCCGTACCTGACGAGGCTGAAGCCCGCGAGACCCGCGCCAGCTAGGAGGGCGGCCGCGCCTAGGTAGAGGACCAGGTAGAGGCCCAGGGCCGTGGAGTAGTGGCGGCGGGCGCACTCCCTATCGCTGAGGGAGAGGCACTCCGGGATGAGCTTCTGGAGCGCCACATTAACACCGAGGCTCAGCGCTCCGATGATGAGCATAGACAGGCCTACGACGGCGGAGGTGACGCCCAGGACCCCGGGGCCCGCTATCCTGGAGATGACTAGCCAGTAGATGTAGCCCGTGAGGTTGTTCGTGACACTGGCTAAGTATAGGTTGGCACCGCTCCTAACGAGCCCTCCCACCCTCGAGCCGCTAGAGCCCCCCGGGCTCTCTGCGCTATCGGTGCTCAAGCGTCTAGCACTCTCCCCTAGAGGGCCTGTGAATGCCCCGGCGTGCCCCCACTTATAGTCTGGGGCCGCTATCCGGCTGGGCTTGGGAACGCCCGCCTTGGATGGAGTCGAGTGGGCCTCCGGCCTGCTGAGGCGTGTAGTTGACGCAGTCTCCAACGTGGTAGTCGGCCATAGAGGCGAGATCGAGGCCCTAATAGCCGTGGTGGCGGCCGGAGGGCACGTCCTCTTCGAGGGCCCCCCCGGCGCCGGGAAGACCCTAGTCGCAAAGGCTCTCGCGCAGGCCGTGGGGGGCAGCTTCTCCAGAGTCCAGGGTAACCCGGATACGCTCCCAACGGATCTGACGGGCTTCTACATCTACAGCCTGGCGGGTGAGAGGAGGTTCGTGCGGGGCCCCCTATTCAGCAACATTGTGATGGTGGACGAGCTCAACAGGATACCCCCGAGGGCCCAGGCCGCCTTGCTGCAGGCTATGGCCGAGTACCAGGTCAGCGTCGAGGGCGAGGTGTACGGGCTCGAGAGGCCGTTCAGGGTCGTGGCCACCCAGATACCCCAGCCCCTCGAGAGGGGGGTCTACCCCCTCACCCTTACGCTCAAAGATAGGTTCTGGGCCTCCATACCCCTAGGCTACATCGAGGGGGAGGAGGAGATCATCTCTAGGTCAGACTCCCTCTACAGCCTAGACGTGGGCAGCGTGGAGAGGGCCGCCAGCCCCGGGGACCTCGTGGCGATAGAGGAGGGCCTAAGATCCATGGTGCATGCCAGCGAGAGGGTAGTCAACTACATAGCGGGGCTCCTCAAGGCCCTCAGGGCCCACCCCAGCGTGGCCCTAGGCCCAAGCCACAGGGCGGGGGTCCACCTCTACAGGGCCTCCAAGGCCCGCGCCCTCCTGGAGGGGAGGGACTACGTGATACCAGACGACGTGAAAGCCATGGCCCGCTACGTCTTACCCCACAGGCTCGAGCTACGCCCAGAGGCGGGCATAACGCCCCGCGAACTCGTCGAGGAAGCCCTAGCAACAGTCCCCGTCCCCAAGGAGTAGATAACCCGCAGGGAGGGCGGCGCGGAGTGCTACCCCTACTAGCGGGGGCCCCGGGGGCCCTGGCGGCGTACCTCGCAGGAAACCTAGGCGCGGGAGCCACAGCGACCCTGGTGGCCGTGATAGTGGCGCTGGTGCCCTCGGCGGCCCTCGCAGTAATACCGGGCACCAAGAGGTGGGGGGCCGGGTGGGCGTGGATCCCGCCCCTCGCCGCCCTCGCCGCGATCCCAATAGCGTCGCTGGCTGGCGCCCCGACCAGCCTGGCAGTGTACTACATAGTAGCCACGGGCGCCATGGCCGAGGCCAGCCCCCAGGGGGAGGCCCTGCCTTGGGGGCCGCTGGCGCTGGCGGCCCTCGCCTCAGCGCTAGCCGCGGGAGCCGCGGGGTCTGGAGGCCTCGTTGGGTGGGCCGCCCTCTCGGCGGCCCTCGAGGCCCTAGCTACTAGGAGGGCCGAGCCCCCGGGGATCCTAGGGG
>JALWEW010000099.1 GCA_027039295.1 Acidilobaceae archaeon | reverse complement strand
GTTTCGAGGGCTGCTCTGCTGGGGTGTGGTGTATTATCTGGTCTACCTCGTGGTCTCTATGGTGGTGGGCCTCGTCCTCTACGAGTCCTCGAGGGCCTCCCCGGTCGAGTCCGTATTATTCATCAGGGAGCATGGAGCCCTGTATGCGGTAGCCAGTATCTGGCTGGCCAATACGGGCTCCTTCTTCCTGGGGGCTACCCTTGCGGTCCTGCACCCCGCCCTGGGGGTGCTCGCGGTCGCTTTCTCCTCCGCCTCCACGGGGGAGCTTCTGGCCTCGTGGCTCGCGGGCTACTCCGGGAAGGCACACCTGGCCTATGGGGTGGCCGAGAGCCAGGTGTACATACTCCTATGGCTCGGCGCCGTGGAGGCCTACTACATCCAGCTGGGCTGCGGGGACCTCCTGTGCAGGTGGGACTCTACCCTTAGGAGCACCGCCAGGCTCGTGGCCTACGCCTTCACGGTCTTCCTTGCCCTCGCGGCGGTGGAGGTGGCGGAGGTGAGGCTCCTCGGCTAGGTCAGTATTGATGAGGAGGCTCCTGGCAGGCCTGGGCACCGCTCTAGTGGCGGCGGCCTCCGCCTGGAACGCTGGCGGCCTACCCCTGGGGGGCCTTGCCCGGGCGGCGCTCAGCGCCGTGGGGGCAGTGATGCTCTACGCCTCGGTAGCCCTGGCCTCCGCCATCCACAGGTCCTACCCCGCCAGGCACGATAGCCCGGGGGACGTCGGGGAGCTGTACACGGAGGGCCCCTACAGGCTCTGCAGGCACCCATTCTACATGCTGGTAATGCTTGCCCAGGCGGCGATGGCCCTCACCCTGGCGAGCCCGGCGGGGCTTCTCGTCGCCGCCGCTCTCATCCCGGCGTGGATCGCCTTGGCTAGGGTTGAGGAGGGCGAGCTCATCGAGTACTGGGGCGACAAGTACCGGGAGTACATGAAGGAGACGCCCCTCCTATTCCCGAGCCTGAGGAGGATCCTGAGGAGGCCGTTTAAGTCGAGGAGCCATCCGGGGAACCAGGCCTGAGGGGCCTGGGAGCAGGGCCCCTCCGGGGCTCCTCGAGCGTGCTCCCCGGGGGCTGGCCGCAGTCTAGGCGCTTGAGGAGTATGGCGGCTGGCTGGCCGCCGAAGGGCTTGTATTCATCGATGACCTCGTAGAGCTTGAAGCCCCTGCTCCTGTAGAAGCGGAGCGTCCTTAGGTAGGGCTCGTAGTCCATGCCGCCGTAGGTCTTGACCGTCAGGACGGGCTTGCCCCTACTGCAAGCGTAGTCCTCAGCTGCCTCCAGCAGGAGGCTCCCCAGGCCCTGCCCCTGGAAGCCCCTCTCGACGGCGAGCCACGCTATCTCAACGCAGCACTCCCTCTCGTCGAGCAGCACGAAGCCCCTCACAACGCCTCCCAGCCTCGCGGCGAAGCCCGTCATTGAGACCGCGTCCCTCTCCGCCTCCACAGCGGCGTTTGGAGTGAACCACTCCGGGAGACCCCTGATTATCTCCGCCACCCTCCCGGCCTCGGAGGCCCTGAGGCGATCGACAATTGCACCCTCTCCCGCCACGAGCATGCCCCTCGCTGTGATGCGGGGAGGGCTATTAGAGGGACTTCACCGGTAACACTGCTCTTCGCCTGATAAATTTAATAGCCTGTCAGAATATGGAGTCTTTCTGACTCTCGTGGGGTTTGGGTGAACCCGTTGAGTGGACTCCGAGCTAGAGTAAGGGTTGGTAAGCGTGGCGTCATAGTAATCCCTAAGAGTGTCAGGGAGAGGCTTGGGATAGTTGAGGGCATGACTCTCGAGTTAAGCGTTGAGGGTGACAGGATAGTCTTGAAGGCTAGGGATCTCTGGAGCGAGCTTAGGGAGCGGGGCAGGAGACTCAACGTTGACGTTGACAGGGCCGAGAGAGAGTTGGACGAGGCCGAAGAGCGATGGCTGAGGAGGCTAGGGCGGTAGTTGTTGACACCTACGCAATCATGGCAGACCTCACGGGCCGGGCTTCCGAGAAGGCGCTTGATGTACTCGAGGCCGTCAGACTCGGTAAAACTAGAGGCGTATTACACTACCTTATAGTCTACGAGCTGGCATACCACTGGAGGAGGGGCCGATTACCCTTCGCGAGCGAAGAAGAACTACTGGAGTTCGTCGAGACATACTTCACAGTTGAGCCGCTTGAAGCTAACGTAGCGTTAGAGGCCTCCGAGGTGAAGGTTCTGGGTGATAGGCTTCTCGCCTCCTCGGGAGATCCTAGTCTTAAGCGTAGAAGGCTCTCGGCGGCGGATGCTACAACGATAGCTCTGGCCAGGAGGCTTGGGGCACCAATTGTGACGGGCGATACCGACCTCTCCTATGTAGCGAGGAGGTTGAAGGTCGACGTCATCTGGTAGGGTTTAGGGGCTGGTCCCGCGCGTCCAGACCTCTTTGGGTAATTATTTGTTTCTATTATTTATTATTGTATTCTTTTTACTGACTAGTCAATATGAACGTTTGGTCAATATATTTTTAAACTGATATACTTAAAAACTGACGAACTTAAATATTGTATTCAAGCAATCATTCATTTTTTAAATAAGTAGAATTAATAATACATGGATTTAAAAATCCTCCAGTGCTCCAAGCCCTCCCCCTCGGGGAGCCAGAGGTGGCGGTAGCCCGGGAGAGGAGCAGGCTGGAGAGGCTGAGGGATCACCTGGACGAGTTCCTGGCGGTCTATGCTGGCATAGCCATAGCGGC
>JALWEW010000098.1 GCA_027039295.1 Acidilobaceae archaeon | reverse complement strand
GTATATCATGACCTTCGGGGACTCGACCACGTGGCCTCTTCCGTTGGTTGCAAACGGCTCTATTGCGAAGAGCTTCGGCGGCCGGAGCTTTAGGACGACCATCGCCCTCTCGGGGTAGTTGGGTATACTCACCCCCGCGTGGACCAGGTACCTCCCGATCGTGTGCCCATAGAGGTTGCGTATAGGCTTGAACCCGTGCCTCTTCATGGTCGAGTACACGACGCGGCCTATCTCGTAGAGGCTTATCCCCGGCCTGAGAGCGCGCTCAACAGCCTCCAGGGCGGCCCGGGAGGCCTCGAGCAGCCTAGCGTGGCTCCCGGATAAGTCGACAGTCGTCGCGGTATCCGCTATGTATCCATCTATGTGGACTCCGACGTCGACCTTGACAACAGCGCCCTCCGGTATCACCGCGTCCTCGCCGATGCTGGGGGTGTAGTGGGCCGCCACCTCGTTTATCGATATGTTACAGGGGAAGGCGGGTCGCCCCCCATGCTCGACTATGTACCTCTCCACCTCCCCGCAGACCTCGCTGGCCCTGCGGCCAGCCTCCACAATCCGGGCACCATAGTCGCGGGCCTCCGCCGCTACCCGGCCAGCCTCGAGGAGCTTCCTGATCTCCTCCTCTCCATACTCCTCGCGCACGCCCCACACCATGCTAGCGGCGCGGGGTGGAAGCTTAAGAGGGGCCTCCCATACGTGCCTACGGGGAGCGGGTGGGGGTCATGGCCAGGGTAAGGTATCTGGGCCACTCGGCCTTCGAGATAACGATCAAGAGCTCGGATGGCGTGGACAAGAAGGTGCTAGTGGACCCATTCATAACAGGCAACCCCCAGGCACCCGTCAAGGTAAGCGACCTAGTAGGCGTGGACCTAGTGGTCCTAACCCACGGGCACGGCGACCACCTAGGCGACGCCATAACGATACTCAAGCAGAACCCCAAGGCTAGGGTTGTCGCCATATTCGAGTTAGCAAACTACGTGGCCTCGCAGCTAGGCGACTCGGAGCGAGCGATCGGAGGCAACATGGGCGGCCCCATGCTGGTGGACGGCCTAAAGATAGCCCTAACGCCCGCCATGCACAGCAGCCCCTACGGGAGCCCCACGGGTGTAGTCATAATCTCGGATTACGAAAAGGTGAGCATATACCACGCGGGCGACACCGGGATATTCGCGACGATGCAGCTAATAGGCGAGATCTACAAGCCGACAGTCGCCCTCCTGCCGATAGGTGGCCACTTCACAATGGACCCCGTGGAGGCTGCCAAGGCGGTGGAGCTGTTAAAGCCGAAGTACGCCATACCGATGCACTACGGCACATTCCCCGTTCTCTACGGTACCCCCGAGGAGTTCAAGAGGCTGGTGGAGGAGAAGGGGCTCCCCACCAAGGTAGTCATACTAAAGCCCGGGGAGGAGTTCGAGGTAACAGGCTAGCCTCTCCTATAGCCCTCCATTTTTACTCTCCCCGAGAGCCTCTTCCCCCTCAGGGTCCCGGGTTATGGCTAGGATAGCAGTGGTAGACTATGACGTGTGCAAGCCGCGTAAGTGTAGTCACGAGTGTATACGGGTTTGCCCCGTGAACAAGACGGGACGCGGCACGGCTATAGAGGCTAGCGATGAGCTCGGTGGGAAACCGGTGATCTATGAGGACGCCTGCATAGGATGCGGCCTCTGCGTCAAGGCCTGCCCCTTCAAGGCGATATACATAGTCAACCTGCCCGAGGAACTCGAGGAGGACGCCGTGCACCGCTACGGCCCGAACTCCTTCAAGCTCTACAGGCTCCCCATACCCAAGGACGGGCAGGTCGTGGGCCTCATAGGCAGGAATGGGACTGGCAAGACCACGGCCCTGAGGATACTGGCGGGCGAGATTAAGCCCAACCTAGGCCGCTACGACAGCCCACCCGAGTGGGACGAGATCATAAAGCGGTTCAGGGGCAGCGAACTGCAGACCTACTTCCAGAGACTCGCCTCGAAGGAGCTGAGGGTGGCGCACAAGGTGCAGTACATAGACCTCATACCACGCCACGTCAAAGGCTCCGTGGGCGACCTCCTCAGGAGGGCCGACGAGAGGGGGGTGCACAGGGAGCTAGCCCAGGAGTTGGGCTTAGACGCCGTGTGGGACCGTGATGTGAGGAAGCTTAGTGGGGGAGAGCTTCAGAAACTAGTCATAGCAGCCGTGCTGAGCAAGGAGGCCGACGTCTACATATTCGATGAGCCAAGCAGCTACCTAGACGTCGCTGAGAGGATTAAGGTGGCGAAGCTTATTAGGAGAGAGGTGAGGGGGGGAAAGTACTACATAGTAGCGGAGCACGACCTAGCTATGCTTGACTACCTAAGTGACACCGTCTCAATAATCTACGGCGAGCCGGGTGTCTACGGTATAGTCTCGAGGCCCTACGGCGTCAGGGCTGGTATAAACCACTTCCTCGAGGGCTACCTGCCCGCCGAGAATACTAGGATAAGGAAGGAGCCCATACGCTTCAGGATACCCCCAGCCCCCGGCCAGGCGGAGAAGGGCGATGCACAGAGGAGGAAATACATAGAGTGGGGCGCCCTCAGGGTCAGCCTCGACGGCTTCACGCTGGAGGCGGAACCGGGGGAGGTGTGGAGCGGGGAAGTCGTAGGCATAGTGGGCCCCAACGGCATAGGGAAGACCACGTTCATACGCGTGCTAGCTGGCAGGATAGAGCCCAGCGAGGGGTGGGTGGCCAGGCTGGGCGAGTACGAAGTAAGCTATAAGCCCCAGAGGG
>JALWEW010000097.1 GCA_027039295.1 Acidilobaceae archaeon | reverse complement strand
CCCCTATAGTGCCTCGTGGCTCTAGAGGGGGCCGAGAAAGAGGGGGAGGGTTCCGGGGGAGGAGTCACTTTTTCCTTAATAGTAGCGCGCCCTCAGCTATCACCAGGACGGCCAGTACTACTATGGTTGCGGTCGTGGCGTATCCCACGGTCTTCTTCACGCTCTTGATCTCGCTGGATAGGGCGGCGCTGGTCTTGTTGAGGTTGGTGTTGCTCTTGTGTACCTCTGTTATTATGAGGCTCTGTCCGGCCTTGACCTCCTCTCCCAGGGAGCGTATGCTGGCGTTCAGGGCCGAGTAGGAGCTGCTTATGGTGGTTAAGAGTTCACGGTCGAGCCTGTCTATCCTACTCATGAGGGACTGGTACTGCGCCTGGCTTACCTCTGAGAGCTTGCCGATCACCGTGTTCGCCACTTCCCTGCTCGCGTTGGCTAGAGCCTTCTCCACGTACTCCTGGGTCGCTATATGCGGGTAGTAGTAGACCCTGACGACGCTATGCATCAAGTTGCCAGCCTCGTCGGCGGCCCTGAAGTCGAGCGTGTTGAGCCCGGGCTGTAGCGTGACCTTCACGGTGAAGGAGCCGTCTGGGCCCAGCTTGACGGGGGCACCGTTTAGGAGTAGCTGCGTGCCGCCTACTAGGCGGCCGTGCACCGTTACCGTCTTGTTGAGGGCTAGGTAGCCATCAGCTATATTCTCCAATACAAGCTCGGGGGGCGTCGTGTCCACCCTGAACGTGACCGTAGCCGGCTCGCCCGTGTTGCCCGAGACGTCGACGGCTCTAACGCTCACCACGTGGGTGCCATCGCTTAGGTCCTTCAGCGTGTAGGAGTTACCCTTCACCCTCACGTAGGGGGAGCCGTCGACGCTGACCTCGTAGTAGGCTACGTCGGTGCTCGTCGAGCCGAACCTGACAACGACGGTGCTCTCGTTTAGGATCTCGCCGTTGGATGGCGAGACTATGAGGGTGACCGGTGGCTCGGCGTCCTCGTAGAGCGTGACGTTCAGCTTAACCCTTATGCTCGTGGTCACGCTCCCCTTGTTCGAGACTACAATGTAGAGCACGCCGTCCCCGGGCACGGGTATGTAGCCAGTGCTGGCCCCTACGGTGTGCTCCGCCGCGTAAACCGCTGTGAACGGCGTGTTGCTCCTATACGACGAGTAGTCCTCGGGGGTCAGGACGTAGAAGTCCATGTAGACGCCCCTCGAGAGCTCCACGTAGTACTTGTAGCCGAAGAGGGCGTAGAGTATGTGTATCCAGCTGGGCGGGTTCTGCTCCCCACCGAGAACCACGGCCTCGGCCTTCACGTAGTACCTCGACTCCACGTTGTACCTGGCGGGCTCCGCTTTGGGGGGCGCGGGTAGGGCGTGGGGTATGACTACGGTGAAGTTATAGTCTCCACCCTTGTCCAGGTGTATCTCGAACATGGTGCTCCCGATCCTCGAGGTCACTATCACGGTGAAGTTGTGGGTCCTGCCGAGGCCTAGGAGGGGGAAGTAGGCCATCCCGTCCAGGTCGGTGAAGGTGAACCCAGCTATGTAGGGCGCCGTGTCGTAGTGGTGCTCTATGGTCCAGTGGCTCCAGACCTCGACCCTCGCCCCGTCTATGGGCCTGCCGTTTATGTCCACCACTTTGAATGTGAGGTTGGCCAGCATGCCTGGTGGGGCGTATGGTATCGGCGACCTCCACGGCGGGTCGTACATGCCGTTCTCCTCCCACTCTATGGGGTAGCTGAAGCCCTTGTCCTTGTACCAGCCCGCCAGGCCCCGCGGCGGGTCGAAGTACTCCTTCCAGGTGCCGTTAACGCCGGGGCTCCCGGAGGAGGCGTCGACGTGGTGCCATGTACCGTTGTACCAGAAGTTATTGAACTGGTGGTCCTCCGCTATGTCAACAATGTTCACGGTGGGTATGAGGACGGCCCTGGCGGACACCTCGTATATTATCGCGAACTCCCCGCAGAATATCGTCCACTCGGTATCGTTCAGGTGTAGGTATATGTTATACCAGCCCGGGGGCTTCCAGTGCTTCGTGCCCCTGTGCCAGTATGCGCCTATGTCCACTCTGAGCCAGTAGTCCACGAGGTAGGCGGCCTCCCTCAGGGTGGTGGCGTTAGCCACCCTCTCGAGTAGGGAGACGTTGTACCGGTGGTCGTAGGGTAGGAAGGTCCTGAAGAAGTGGCCCTGGTACCTGTCGGGCCACGCCCATGGCGCTATGATGTACCTGCTGAAAGTCACCAGGTACTTGTAGTAGATCTCGGGTGGCATCTCCCTCCAGCCGTCCTCGGTCCTGTAGGCTAGTGTAGTGTAGTCGCCGTGGTCTACTACCTTGACGTAGGCTAGCTTCTCGGAGATGTTGTAGATGCTCTCGGCGTTGACCACGTATAGGTAGGAGCCGTTGCGGTCGTCCAGCATCTTCAGGTTTGAAGGCCTATCCACCGCTATGGCGTAGGCAACCTCATCCACGTAGGGCTTGCTAGTGTTGAGGATCAGCCTGGCGTAGTCCTCAACGTACTTGTAGTCCGTGGAAACCACGGGTATGTAGTCAAGCACGGGGTAATAGGCCGGCCCCCAGAACCAGTTGGCGAGCAGGTACTTCTCGGCCTCGCTCGGCCAGGCCTTGAAGTAGGGGTAGAAGGGTGACCCGTAGTTCCTAGCCAGGTACACGTGGCCATCGCCGCTCCCGAGCACTAGGTCCACCACGCCGTCGCCGTCTATGTCAGCTACCTCGGGGGCGGCGTATGATGGCGCCGTGATATACGGTAGCGCGCCCATGTTAGACCATGAGGGGTACCCAGTCGAGTTGCCCGTGGAGCGGAAGAGGTAGACCTCTCCCTTAGAGTTGCCTATAACCAGGTACTCCGTGGAGCCGTACTCGAAGAGCGCTGGCTTCGAGTAGTTGCCCACCCACACGCCCTCGTAGTGGGGGCCGCGGCCGTCGCCCCAGTCCTCTATCCAGGCCGGGAAGTACTGCTGGTCCTCCACCCACTTGGGCGATGCCCTGGTGCCCTTGTTTAGGAAACAGTATATTATGCCCTCGGCGCTCCCCACTACCAGGTCTGGCTTGCCGTCGTGGTTCACATCATATATGTAGGGGGCCGCGTAGCCCCCAACACTGACGTTCCCTAGGAACTCTCCCACGAGGCTCCAGTGCGGGGCCTCTGGTGTGCCGTCGTTGCGGTAGAAGAGCAGGGAGCCGTTGGCCAGGCCGACCACCATATCGACTAGGCCGTCGCCGTCCAGGTCGCCGAGGGCGGGGGCCACGTAGGTCTCATTGCCGAGCCCGGCCTCCTGGGTGACGTTTATGGTGGCGTAGAGCTTATAAACGGGCTCCCCCCGGGACCCGACGTTAATGTAGACTCTAACGATCCCCTTGCCGCAGCCTACTGCTAGGTCCGTGAGGCCATCACCGTTAACGTCCGCCGCCGAGACGATGCTCCTAGAGCTTACCCTGAGGTCCCCCTGGAGTAGGAGGTGGAACTGCCTCTCCAGCAGGGGCCTTATCCAGGCTGGCACGTGGTCGAGCGCTTCCCGGGCTATGGCTGGCAGGGGCGGGGCGTTGAGGGGCTGCGTCTCCACGCTCCCCGAGGAGGCGTTGACCGCCACCACATAATAGGATCCCGGGGGCACTTCCACCTCGATGCTACGCTCCGCGAGGACCTTGAGTCCCTCAGGATTAACGGTGGATCCGCCCAGCGCGAAGGCTGGAATTGCCGCCGCTGCCAGGAGCGCTAGGAGCACGGCTGCGGCAACCCTAACGGGTCTCCCACCCAAGGTGTAGGCCACCCCCGTCTCGGGGGACGATAGTGGGAGCACTGTACGAGTATTAATACGCGCTCAACTAGTAGGGTAGATGCTATCCCTGGCTATCCAGGCCATGCATGTGAAGAAATGAGGAGTTAGGAAAGCTCCGGGGCTACTTGCGGGTGAGGAGGAGGCCCGAGACTGCCGCGGCGATGAATGCTAGGGTCGCAGCAGCTATCGAGGCCGCCTCCGCCGCTGTGGCCTTCTGCTTGGCCTGCTCGGCGGTGGCTGAGAGGCTGGCTAGGCTGTTGGTTGCGATGTCCACCTTACCGCTGAGGCCCTGGAGGCCAGTGTTGAGGCCCTGTATGAGCCTGGTTATGTTGAGGTAGAGCGTGCCTATGGAGGTCTTGACCTCCGCCACCCCATCCTCGACCTTGACTATGCGGCCCTCTATGTCGCCAAGCTTCGTCTTTATTATTATTGTCTGGTTGCCTAGTATCTCTACCCCCTTGAGTATGCTCGTAACGTTCGACTGTAGCAGGGCCAGCCTGGAGTTGGCCTCCTCGACGCCCTCTAGGGTGTTGTTGAGCGTGCCGCTGATAGCGGCCAGCTCGTCGGCGGCGACCCTGTAGTCGCTTATGAGTGTGGGGAGGCCGTTGTAGGCCTCTCCTATGGCGTCTATAACTACCACGGCGTAACCGCCAGCCTTCAGGGTGGCGTTCTCGTAGCTTGCCGCTATGGTGACCGTGTAGACCCCGGGCTCGGGGGCCTTGAAGTGGAGCATGTAGGAGCCCCCGCCGCCCTCGAGGGTCGCCTCAGCCCTGTAGCCGCTGGGGCCGGCCACCGTGGCGTTCAAGTCGCTAGGCGGCACGGGCAGGGGCTCGCCGTGGTAGAGCGTCACTATCGGGATCTCGACCTCGCCGGGCTCCACTATCGCCGGAGCCCCGACCACGATGCTGATGGAGCCCCTACTATAGACGCTCAGGGTGGCCGAGAGTAGCGCCGCCAGGGGCCCGCTCTGCGCGGCCCGGATCGGCGGGTAGCCGTAGCCCGTGCTGGGGTAGACTGTGACCTCGTAGGTGCCCGGCGCCAGGTAGGGTAGGGCGGCGCTCCAGTTCACGTAGCCCTCCTCCACGGGCACGTCTGCGGCGAATGGGCGGCCTGCAACGTAGAGGGTGACCCTCTGGGCGTTGAGGAGGTCTAGCCCGTAGGCCTCAACCACCAGGAGGCCCCCGGCCACCTGGCTCTCGGGGGCGACGTGGACTCCTAGGGCGCCGTAGATGAACCTGTAGAGGCCGCGGCCCTCGGCGTAGAACTCATCCAGCAGCAGCCCCGAGGCGATGCGGCCCGTCGGGTATGTGAGTGTCACATTGCCCCTGGTGTAGAAGGTGAGGGAGCCAGTGCCTATCCTCTCGTAGCCCGCCAGGTCGCCGTAGCTCATGTAGATCCTATACGTGTACTCGCTATAGTTCCCCGGCATCGCCGCTACGGCGAGCGTCGCGTTCCCGGGCACCCCGTAGACGGGCATGGAGCCGCTCGCCATCGGCAGGGTCTGGGCCTCAGTTAGGTTCAGGAGAAGCCTGTAGCCCCTAGCCTCAACCCCAAGGATCCTTGCTGCGGGGGGCTCCAGCGTTGGTAGCCTGGGCAGCACTATGGCGGGGTCGCCGAGTAGGGTGGCCTTGAGGACCTCGGAGAGGGCTATCACGCTACCTATCGTTGAAACATTCTGGTATAGGGTGAGGGCCTCGGCGGCGTAGCTCGCCAGGCCCTGGGCGAACACCTCGCCGAGCGTCGCACCCCGGGGGCCTAGCTCGTTGTAGGCCCTCAGGATCTCCTCGTGCAGCAGGCTGGCGCCATAGTAGTCCGCTAGCAGGGTGCCCTCCCTAACCGTGTAGAGCCCGTGGGGCCCGAAGAGCTCCGCGGCGATCCTAGCGGAGCCGAGGTAGGCCACGCCGCCCGCGGGTGAGAGCAGCACGGCCTCGCCTAGGCTCGGGGGCTTGAACCACTGGGAGGGAGGCACGAGTGCCTCGTCCCATGCGGCGTCCATGCAGGCAACGCTGCTAACAATAGGCACCGAGGGGTTGTAGTGCATCCTCAGCAGCTCCGTGGCGTTCACCAGCACCTCGAACCTATAGGAGACCCCGGGGCCCCCGCTCTCGCTTACCACTAGGTCACCCAGGCTGTTGCCGTTGCCGTGGGCTATGGCGAAGTACCAGAGCGCCCCGGCCTCGCCGGCTAGGATCCTGGCGACGCTCCTGTTATCGTAGTTGCCGAGGGTCCTAGCGAGTAGCTCGACGTAGAAGTTGCTCGTGCTGTTCCGGTACGTGATTGTGGCTAGGGCTGTCTCGCCGAACATCTCGGGTGTCAGGAACGGGTAGCCACCGCTCATGTAGAGCTTCCCGCTCCTGTAGGCCGTGGTGTTGTACCACGCCGCCAGCTTCTGGACGTATGCCTCGACCTCGCCGGGGTTGGAGAAGGGTATCCTGCCAACGTAGATGTTAGGCGCTAGGTCGTAGTCGGGGCTGGCGTAGAAGAAGTCTGTCGGTATCCACGAGTTGTACGGGTCCAGGAGGTGGATGGGGTAGGCGAAGTAGTAGCTCGGGGGCACCGTGGCGGCGTCCCCCACTATCACGAGGTGGCTGTACTCGCCGGCGTGCTCCCGGAGGAACTCTATTATCTTGAGTGAGAGGTTGAAGTCGTACGCCTGGGTGAGCCTCACGTAGACTGGGTCGATGTAGGGCGGGTTGGCGAAGCCCGGGTAGGGCGGCGGCTCCGCGGGCTTGTACGTCTTGTTTATGTGTTCTACTGTTACTATGGAGACGTTGTAGCCGAGCTTCTCGTAGAGGCCCACGAGGCCCTGGACGGCGGCGAGGAGCCTCTGGGAGGTGAGCACCAGCACGCTCCTCCCGGGGGCCCTCGTGGGTACGGGGCTCTGGTAGGACACTACAAGCGAGGCCCTATCAACCACAACCAGGGTACCCGTGGCTGGGTCGTAGTTGACGGGGTAGAACCTGACGACTATCAGGGTCTTCCCGCCTAGCCCGTGCCACACGCTGTAGCTAACAAGCCTCCCAGGGTAGAAGGAGTCGCTCGAGTATATCCTGGGGTCGGGCTTGTAGGCCAGCCCCCCAGCCCCAGGGGCTCCGGGCTTGTAGTAGAGGGGCTCGGGTACCGGCGCGACGGGCTCGCGGGTGACGCTCACGTGGAAGGAGTACACGCGAACACCCACCGAGACCCCGCTCGCTGGCACGTAGCCGTCTACAGTGATCACCTTAACCAGCACGGGAAGCCCCGGAGCGCCAGGTGCCGTAACGTAGCTCTTCTCCAACCCGCCACTAGCCGGGTAGTAGTCTACCACAACATAGCTGGAGCCGGGTAGCCTCGACGCTACAGCCCTGCCTCCCAGGGCCAGCAGCTCTCCAGCAGGCCCAGCACTCCCAGGCTCGGGCACCTTGATCCCCATGCCCCTCAGCAGCGAGGAGTAGTCCTGGGAAGCCAGGGCGCCCACGCCATAGAGCACCAGGGGGGCAACCATTAGCAGCGAGGCGGCAAGCGCCAGCAGGATCCTCAACCGCCCACCACTCAAGGAGCCAGACACGACTCGCACCCCAACCCTTGGGGGTCAGGCTCAGCCCCTCGGGTCTCCTATAATAGTCGAGGCCCCACAACCTCCCGTTCGAAGCCTACGAACAATAACCTCTAAAAAGAGAATCGCGTGCCTCCGCCTGCCACTAATGCGATAACCCATACAGAGCCCATGATGTCTTGAATTATTAATAACTATACATACAATGCATGACTGAGCCCTGCGGCCAGGATTGCCAGGGATATCCCGCTGTTGAGTCTAGTGGATACGCGTGTGCGGCTTCAAGCCTTAGTACCCGAGAATGGTAAGGGAGAAAGCCCCCAAGGGAGGATAGCTGCTGTGGGGGCGGCGGGTCAGCGTGCCAACCGCAGGCCATCGGGCCCCTGGCCCGAGGCCCTCGGCCCATGGGGTGCTCATCGCCCCCGCCGCCCCAGTACTCTAGTATGGTCTTTAGTCTAACTTAAGCCTTACTCCAGTTCTAGTGATTGTATAGCTTATATACGTAGACTAGAGTACAGACATGCGGGTGCGGGGGCGTGGAGTTGCGGAAGACGGTGAAGCTTAGGATACAAAGGGGGAAGCACGGGCAGGCGATAAGCTACACAGTAACACTGCCCAAGGACTATGTTGAAGCCCTCGGCTGGGAGCCCGGGGAAAAACTCGAGGTAGCCTTGGACACGGAGAAGCGGGAGATCAGGATACGGCGGCCCGCCCCCTAACCTCTCCGACCAGCCCCCTGACCCGCTGTTTCTCACCTAGCGGCCCCAGGCTGGACTCCTTTCCTAGGGGCGTCTTCGCTATCAGGTGCTTCTCCCCACTCCACTTGAACCTGTAGCCTTCAGCCTGGGAGACGCTATAGCAGACGCCGCAGAGCATGCAATAGGATCGCCGGGTCTCTACCGCAGTCTTCCATGTCTTCATCTTCACCAAGCTCCTCGATTTGATACTAGATGCCGGAGAGGAAGAGGCTGAAGAGCGGGGAAGAGCGGGTGTGAATCTACCTTGTCAAGGTGGTGTGCGAGAATGGCGGGTGCCGTGGCTACTCGATCGGGAACGTAGAGGAGATAGAGAGGATAATCGCAGAGTACAAGAGGAAGCACTCCAGACCGTATAGGAAGCTGGGGTATGGGGGCTGTGGCCCCGTGGTGGCGCCGCGGGCGGGATTTGAACCCGCGCGGGGTCTCCCCCACCGGCTTAGCAGGCCGGCGCCCTGACCAGGCTAGGCGACCGCGGCACCCCGTTTTGTTGGGGTCTTCGTGGGCCGGGGGTAT
>JALWEW010000096.1 GCA_027039295.1 Acidilobaceae archaeon | reverse complement strand
GTACTTACCTGCAGGGTGCACTCTATCGTGGAGGTGGGCTCGGGTTCTGGTATAGCCTCGAGGGAGCTATCAGGCATCTTCAAGACAGCTAGGATAGTGGCCGTTGACTTATCACCGTACGCTGTCGCTGCCTCGGCTAAGACCCTCTCAGGCCTCCCCCAGTGCTTGGTTGTTCACTGTAACGCCGGCCAATGTATACATAGGGCCGATCTAGCCGTGTTCAACCCACCATACCTACCCCCCGGGGAGTTCGATGAGCTACTCGCTAGCGAGTGTGGGGGCTGGCTTCTGAGGGCCATACGGGACCCGGAGGCGATGCGTCTCATGTGCTTAGAGGCCACCCGCTTCTCCGCGCTCGCCGTGGTGGCTGTGTACTCCAGTCTCTCCCCCGTTAACCTGGAGGCATGCCTCGAGGAGAGGGGGTTCAGAGTCGTCCTACGCAGGATCGCCCCCTTCTTCTTTGAGAAGCTCATAGGAGTGGCGGCTATTAAGAGGGGGGCATTGGAGGGTTGCGTGTCAGAATAGTGCTCGTCGGGGTAGAGGGACCCGTCAACTTAGGCTTTATAGCTAGGCTACTCGACAACTTCGACGTTGACGAATTCTACCTAGTCTCACCCAGAGCCGATCTAGCCGAGGCGAGCAGGTATGCAGCAAGAGCAGCCCATAGGCTCGAAGAGGCCATTGTAGTTGACTCCCTAGACGAGGCCATAAGGGGCGCCTCACTGGCTGCCTGTACGAGCGCCCATGCCTCCACGGGCAGGGACGTGCTGAGGGTGGCCATGTCGCCCTGGGAGTTCGCGGCCAGGGCCCTCGAGGAGGAGCTTGTGGCCCTGGTTATGGGCCGCGAGAGCACTGGGCTCACGAGGGAGGAGATAAGTAAGTGTGGCGTCCTCGTGACCATACCCACCAGTGAGAAGTACAGGGCGTTGAACTTGTCCAATGCAACGGCTATATTGTTATATGAACTCTACAAAGCTAGGATCCTGAGCGCCGCTAGGCCCTGGGAGCCCCGTGTGAGGCCTGACGAGCAGCGCCTAGCACTCCTCTACAAGTACGCCTCCCTCCTAGCAGGGGAGGTGGCACCCACCAGGCGCGACCACGTACTCAGGGCTATCCGAAACGTTATAGAGCGTTCGGGGGCTAGCAGGGAAGAGGTGGACGCCCTGCTATTTCTATTCTCCAGGCTGGCGGGGAGGCTGGTGCGGGGGGATTGACTGGTAAGGCGGTCGTGCTCCTGAGAGGCAACCCTGGAACAGAGGACCTTATTGCAGAGGAGGCCCTAGAGGAGTTGTACGCGGCTAACATCATCGAGACCCGTAAGGGCCATGGCAGGGTCGTCGCCGAGGTACCGGAAGGCTTCATGGAAAGAGTATACTCGATGAGGAGCATACACTCAGCAGCACTGCTGCTATCGATGCGTGATGGTATAACCCCTCGGAGAGAGAGCCTAGATATCGTTAGGGACGCCATACTCGAGAGCCCCGTCTCCGACATAGTACCTCTCGGGGGAACATTCGCTGTGAGGGTCGTCAGAACGGGTGACCACGAATTCACCTCGCTAGACCTAGCACGCGTAGCCGGCGACGCGGTGAGGGCCGCGGTCCGCAGTAAGAGGGGCTTCGACCCCGAGGTCAGGCTAGAGGCTCCGTCGGTGGTACTGGAACTCGACGTTATAGAGGATAAACTCTACTTCGGCGTATCACTCACGGGCGAGCGCTCCCTCCATCGTAGGGGCGTGCGCGTGTACGACCACCCGGCGGCCCTGAAGCCTACTCTCGCGTACGTGATGCTCCGCCTAGCATCCGCGCGGGACGGCGAGGTGATAGCCGACCCCATGTGCGGGGGCGGCACCGTGGCCATCGAGGCCGCTTACCTGTACCCTACGTCACGCATAGTCTGCATGGACAAGAACCCCCGCCATGTGCGTGGGGCCCTGATGAACGCCGAGGCCGCGAGGGTCAGGGGGAGGATCGAATTCATCACGGGGGACGCTAGGGAGGTGGATAAGATCCTGGGGGAGGGTTCCATAGATGTTGTAGTGACTAACCCACCCTACGGCCTCAGGCTTGGGGACCCTAGAAGCGTGAGGTCTCTCTACAGGAGCTTCATAGGGGCCCTCTACAGGGCCCTGCGCTCCGGGGGGAGGGCCGCGATAATCACTACGGAGGCAGAGTATACCAGCAGGAGAGCAAGGGAGGCGGGCTTCAGGATAACCCACGTCAGGAGGGTTAGGCATGGGGACCTCTGGGTCTCCATAATCGTTCTAGAGAGGGACACGTGAGACGCTCCATATACCATTTAAGCCTCCAGGCGAGCCGGACCCTCTACGGGGACTGGAGGGTGCCTCTGAGGCCTGCCAGGTGCTACACGCACTTCTCGGGCCCGCCCTACACTAGGAAGGAGTACATCCACGGTATACCACAGCCGAAGATAACGAAATTCGAGATGGGAAACCGGGCTATGATGGAGGAGGCCGAGATAAAGGGAGAACTCATAGTGCTGGAGGCCGGGCAGATACGCCATAACGCTCTCGAGGCGGCTAGAGTGGCCGTTAACAAGTATCTCTCAACAAGTGTAGGCGACGCCAACTTTTACTTCCGCGTGAGGGTATACCCCCACCATGTACTACGCGAGAATAAGATGATGGCGTTCGCCGGCGCAGACCGTCTCCAGGAGGGAATGAGGCAGGCCTTCGGCAAGCCTGTCGGCACGGCTGCCAGGGTCTACCCAGGCCACGTCGTCCTAGAGGTATGGGCACGCGAGAAGGACGCAGAGCACGTAAAGGAGGCCCTGAGGAGGGGCGGCAGCAAGCTCCCCCTGCCGACTCGCGTCATCATCAAGAAGCTCAAAGAGTAACCCCTCCAAGAGGAGGGCCCCCCTTGGAGTGCGTGCTGGGGGGCTTCTATTCGATAGACATGACCCCCCTCAAGTCAAAGCTTGAGGAGGGAGACTTCCAGCTAGTTATACTACAATTGCCTGATGGCCTGAAGAGGTTCTTCCCCGACCTGGTCGACTGCATTTCACAGCTTACCTCCAAAAGCGTGATCATACATGGCGACAGCGTGTATGGTGCTTGCGACCTACAGCTGGGTAAATTGTCTCTCCTCGAGGACTTGGGCAGGCCACTCGTAGTCCACGTGGCTCACACGCCTTACCCACCTGAGCTGGCCTCAAACAGGGTTGCATCGGAGGACGTTGTTTACTTGAATGCACGCAGTCTAGTCAGGATAGATGACTGGCTCCTCGAGGAAGCCGTGCGCACTCTTAATGACATCGGCGCACGTAGGGTGGCCCTAGTCGCCACGGCCCAGCACCTCCACGAGCTGGAGAGTCTGGCAAGGTTCATGGCCGCGAGGGGTCTCGACCCCATTGTACCGCGTGGCAGGCCCCCACACCTACTCGACGGTCAGGTTATCGGCTGTGATTACAGGGTTGCTAGATCCGCGGGAGCTGTTGACTCCTACGTCATCGTCTCCGGAGGCCTCTTCCACCCCCTGGGCTTGTACCTGGCCACTATGCGCCATGTCGTACACCTGGACCCATACGATTCCAAGGTCAGACTCGTGGACAAGGAGGGAGAGCGCATCCTAAGGAAGAGACTCTACCTGGTATCGAAAGCCATGGAGGGATCCGGGGCTGGTATAATTATCGGCCTAAAGGAGGGACAGTATAGGCCTTGGCTCCTGCGAAGCCTACTAGAGGCCGCTAGGCTCAAGGGCCTACGCACCGTGCTCATCGCAGCCGAGCACGTGAGTCCCGAGACACTCGACAACATCGATAGCGACCTCATCGACTTCTACGTTGTAACGAGCTGTCCTAGACTAGCCATAGACGACCTAGGCGACTACAGGAAGCCCGTACTCACGCCGGGCGAGGCGTTCATGGCGCTTGAGGGCTCCCTTCACCCATACAGGTTCCCCTGGTAGGGGCCTGAGGGATGCGTCTCAGGAGGCTAGCCGCCGCGCTCGAGAGGATTACACCCCCTATACCAGCCCCCCAAGCCAAGCTCGAGCAGTACACGA
Organism: Acidilobaceae archaeon; assembly: GCA_027039295.1. GTDB lineage: Archaea > Thermoproteota > Thermoprotei_A > Sulfolobales > Acidilobaceae > Calypsonella. The sequence goes on along the minus strand of JALWEW010000096.1, from coordinate 4,572 downwards.
CACCAGCAGAGCTCGCGCTCAAGGCCTCCCTGACGGTGTTAGAGAGGACCGAGTATAGGGGAGCCTACGCTGATCTAGGCTCCGGCACGTGCAGGATAGCCCTTGCCCTGGCCATCCTTGGAGCCCCACGGGTCATCGCGGTAGAGGCGGATGAGAGGCTATGCCCCATATGCCTCGAGGCCTCCCGCGCCGCCTCTCTGGAGAGCGTCGTAGAGCCCGTGTGCTCATACATAACAAGCAGCTTGGGACCCCTGCGTCAAGAGGCTATAGCGGGCATAGTGATGAATCCACCGCATGGGGTCCGTAGGAGGGGCGCCGATAAAGAGTTCCTAGAGTACGCATTCAGCGTGGGAGCCCACTACATAGTTGCCATAGTTAAGGCGGGGAACCTGGATTTCCACCGCAGACTTGCAGAGAGCCATGGGTATGAGGCTGAACTGCTTTGGAGAGATTTAATAGAGATTCCCGCCTCTATGCCGCATCATAGGAGTAGACTGAGAAGGGTGACAGTCGATGTCATCGGCTTCCAGAGGAGGTAGTAGACTGGTAGCCCCCGGCGAGCCTATAGGGGTTATTGAGGAGTTCAACCCGGGCGAGGGCGTCTACGTTGACGAGAACGGCTTGCTCCGACCAGAGATAATGGGTCTGCTCCGCGTAGACACTGTAAGACACACCGTTAGCGTCGCGCCCCTTAGGATTAGATACCTGCCTCCACCGAAGCAGGGCGACGTGGTGCTGGGAATAGTGACTAATGTTAGGCACGACCTGATAATAGTTGAGATCCATGCGAAAGTGTTGATAACAAAGGGGGTTCCCTCTATAGCGGGCGAGTATAAGGGGAAGCTCACAGGAGCAATACCCATCTCACAGATAGCGGATGAGAGAATAGACGACACATATAACTACTTCAGGTTAGGAGACCTGATAGTAGCCCGCACTCTAAACTCGACGAACCCCTATACGCTCTCCACACGCGAGCCCCAGCTAGGAGTTGTCTACGCTGAATGCGCCAAGTGTGGGGGCCCGCTCAAGCCCGTGTCTAATAGAGTCATGCAGTGCACCCATTGCGGTAACAGAGAGAGGAGGAAGGTCTCAACTCTAGCAGGACACCGCGGCCTCGCCGAGGGAGTCAAGTGGTGGCTCCTGGTTACACACACATAGACTATAAGCTCTCCACTCCTAACCTACTCCCTCGCAGCTACTCCGGGGTATGACTATGCCGAGGAGGCTCTATAGAAGAGTATTCCGAGTGCATATACCACCAGCCGCGAGGAGTGAGCTGGAGAGGTTCCTGGAGGCACTCTATAAGGCCATACACTCGTATGGCGCCGTGCTGCGGATCAAGGGTGACCAGCTAGTTGTAGAGGTGTATGGGGATAGGGCCATGATTCTCGACTCTTGGACTCGCATAAAGGAGATCATCAGCGACTACTCAAGGGTGGAATCGAGCACCTATCCAGCGAGGCTCATATTCAAGGAGGTGGGCCTCGCCTTACCGCTCGACGTTATAGCCGAGGTCCTATCGCTGAAGGGCTACAGGGCCGCCGTCGAAGGCGAGGATCTCAGAACTGACGCCCCATATGATGAGGTAGTAACTACTGCTCTCAGCGTTAGGAAGGCGTTGGAGGATACTAAGCTCCTCTACGCAACGAAAACCGCTAAGAAGCTGGTAGTCGCGGGCTCGGCCCTACTCGAGGAGAACCCGCACGACGTAGTTGAGAGGGCTCTTGAACTGGGACTTGCGAGGTTTGACGAGGAGGGCAAGCTTGAACTATTAAAGCCTTGGAGGGAGGCACTCCGCGAGCTAGTGGGGAGGGCTAGGGTTGAGCGTAGTGGTTAGGGTCCTAGAGAGGAGCGATAACAAGGCCGTGTATGAAGTTGAAGGCGAGGATCATACCCTGGGCAACCTGCTGGAGAAGCTTCTACTCAGCGATGACAGGGTCTCATTCGCATCCTATGAGAACCCCCACCCCTTAGAGAATAAAATAGTAATAACGATAGTGACGAAGGGTGAGCCTCCCGATAAGCTCCTCAAGGAGGCGCTGGAAAGAGTGATAGAGATGACCAGGGGGTTTAGGGAGGATTACCTGAAGGCACTCGAGAGGGCTGGTATCAGGCTTGAAGAGTGAAGCGCGGATCCTAGTCTCAGCGTGTACCATAGACTCGTGTGTGGGCGTAGTCCTTAGAGGCATAGGTATAGACGGGGCGGTCTCGGGCTCCAGCTGTGCCGAGCTATGCAGGGACGCGGCCAAGCACGGGTTCCTAGGCGAGACAAGGTACTTCCTAGGAGACTGCCCCTGCGGCCTGAAGGAGGTCCCACTAGTGCCTATTCACGCCCTAGCCTGGCTGAGACTCCTATACAACATAGCCGCTGAAACCTCGCTCATCAAGCGGAAACACTGCTCAGGAAAGGGCTAAGCGTTTAGGGTGCGGGCACCTCAAGCGTTGGGGGGTCGGACTTGAAGTTCTGCCCGCGCTGTGGGGGTCTTATGAGACCCGCGAAGATAAACGGGAGGTACTACTGGGTCTGCATAAAGTGTGGCTACCGCGAGGAGATCAAGGATCCGAAGGAGGTAGAGGCGTATAGGAGGACGCTGAAGGTTACTAGGAGCCCGCGCGATAAACTCGTAGTCATAGAGGGTAAGAGTAACGTGCCCGTTGGCGCCACACTAATCAAGGGAAGCGTTAGATGCCCTAAGTGCGGCTCTGACGAGGTTTACGTATGGATGGTACAGACTAGATCAGCCGACGAGCCTCCAACACGGTTTTACCGGTGTGCGAGGTGCGGTTACACATGGAGGGAGTACGCTTGAGCCTTGGCGACAGCGAGTGCAGCCTCGACGTAGAGGTGGCTAGACGCGGGTTAAAGAAGGCCTTGAGCATACTCTTAGAGGCCGCCGACAGAACACCGCCGACGATAGCCTCCAGGTCCTTAATTGAGGCCTCGATAAACTTCCTGCTAGGGGCCCTCAGCGCCTTAGAGTCCCCGGCCTGCAGGCCTACCCAGAGGGATCGGTGAGGCCTCGGAGCATCTAAGATAGTCCCCGGTATCGCGGGGGGCGCGCCTCCCTCCCCTTTAAGAGGAGGCTGGAATGCCCCTTCTCCTGGGGGGTGCCCCATAGTGGCGGATCTGGAGCTACGCTTCAGGGACGCTAGAGTCTGGCGCTACGCGGTGTCTTCAATAGAGAAGATCATCGATGAGGGGGTATTCATAGCAGACGAGGAGGGACTCAGGCTTAGGGCACTCGATACGAGTCACGTGGCTATGGTCGACTTTAACTTCCCCCGTGAAGCGTTCTCGGAATACGAGCTAGGTGATAGCGAGGTCGCATTCGGCGTTTCGTTTAAGGAGTTCCTCAGGGTCCTTAGGAGGGCGCTGAAGGATGATGAGCTAGTGCTGAAGGTCGAAGGAAACTACATAGTCGTAGTTTTCGAGTCCTTCCAGAGAGGCAAGAGGATGTTCAAGGTCCCACAAATACATCTAACGGTTGAGAAGCTGGGAGAGCCTAGGATAGAGTTCACAGTCAAAGCTAAGATGCTCGGCACCACATTCAGAGATTCAATAAAAGATCTAGAAGTCATCGGCGAAACCCTCAGGATACAGGCCTCCGAAGACGAGAGGAAGATAATAATGACCTCCGTGGGGGATATCGAGAACGCCGAAGTCGAGCTGAGCGTCGACAACCAGAGTCTCCTAGACCTCGAGGTCCTCGAACCCGAGGTTGCAGCCTCCTACTCCCTGGAATACTTCTCTGAGATGCTGTCCGCAGCGCAGGTTGCAGACTCTGTAAGCCTTCTCTACGCGAGCTATGCGCCGGCGCGTGTGGACATAGAGTACGGGGCCGGGGGCAGGCTAACCTTCTATGTATCACCCAGAGAGGAGTAGATACCCCTGGGAGCAGGCCTCATGCCTCGCGTCGAAGTAAAGGGGGAGGGTGATAAGGCCATATTCCAAGTGTTTAAGACATACTACTCACTCAGACCGAGGCTCTCCTTGCCCGAGGACTTTGCCATGAGGGAATTCGCATTCCAGCCCTGGGGCTCGCCAGGCTATACTAGACACATATCTTTCCACACAATAGAAGAGGTATACGAGTACCTCCAGAGCAAGGTTCCCTTGCATGCCTACTATTCCCTAGCACGTTACGAGCTACCCGAGGCACCATCGATGGAGGAGAAGGGTTTCCTAGGCGCAGATCTAATGTTCGACATAGACGCCGATCATCTGGAGGGATGCAGCGCCCCTATCATGGGAGACGACTGCATAAGGAGGGCCGGACGCCTCATCCATAGGCTAGCGCGCATCCTGAGAAGGGACTTCTCCATAAAAGATTATACAATATACTTCACAGGCCATAGGGGGTTCCACCTCATAGCTAGGTGCGAGGGGTGCGAGGGTCTCGGGAGAGAGGAGAGACTCGAAATAGCACATTACGTAGCCGCTGAGGGGCTCGACCTGAGCCTCATCTTCCCCTCGAGACCCGGTGAGGAGGCGGCAGCGCCCAGCACTGACGACCCCGGGTGGAGGGGCTGGATAGCGGAGTGGCTAGCCTTCAAGGGAGTACTCAAGCC
>JALWEW010000095.1 GCA_027039295.1 Acidilobaceae archaeon | reverse complement strand
CCTCTCCTGTATCTGCTGTGGACTCAGCTTGAGCTCCTTGATCAGCCTGTCAACCTTGTTTATGAAGAGGAGTGGCCTAACGCGCTCCTCGAGGGCCTGCCTTATAACAGTCTCCGTCTGAGTCATCACTCCCTCTACAGCGTCTACCACAACTATAGCCCCATCGAGGACTCTCAGGCTCCTGGTTACCTTGCCCGAGAAGTCCACGTGGCCCGGCGTGTCTATCAGGTTGATCACGTAGGGCTTGCCGTTGTACTCGTGATAGAGGCTTATGTTAGCCGACTTCACCGTGATGCCCCTCTGCTTCTCGACTGAGAGGTAGTCGAGGACGAGGGCCTCGCCAGCTATCCTCTCCGAGATTATGCCCGCGGCAGCCAGCAGGGAGTCGCTTGTCGTGGTCTTACCGTGGTCTACGTGGGCTATTATGCCGATGTTCCTGACTTGCTCGATGTTACTCATTATCTTCTCTACTTCCGAGACAACTTTTACTCTTGCACCCATGCCTTACCTACCCCGGAGTGGGACGGGGACGAACCCGGGTTTAAATAGGCCTAGCAGGGACTCGCTCCTCCCTAGGAGAGGAAGTCCTCGAGTGTCCCGCCCCTCCTCTTCCTCGGCCTGAAGGGCGTGACTAGTATAGCCTTTATCCGCTCCGCCTTCTTCTCCCCGAGCCCCTCGATCCTTGAGAGCTCGGAGAGGGGGGCCCTGCAGAAGGCCTCGAGCGTGCCCAGCCTCTCCAGTATGGACCTAGCAGTCTTCGGCCCTATACCGGGGAAGGACTGGAGAATGTAGAGTTGCCACTCGCTGATAGATGATAGGCGGGGCTTCCTATGGATGACCATGGTGGTGCCCCTGCGGGTCTCTTGGTATCTACGCGCCAGCTGGGCAATGATGTACGCCGTGGTCCTGGCATCATCGCTCCAGAGGATCCTTGCGCCATAGTCAACCGTTAACGCTACCAGGGCCGCTAGCGTCTGATGGCCCTCCGAGCCCCAACGCGCCAGGTAGCGGGGGCTACCCTCGACCACGTAGTAGATGTCACTGTAGGACTCCGAGAGCCTGGAGGCTTGGTCGAAGAGCCTCCCGTCAACCAGGCTAGAGGCGAAGTCCTTCACGGTCTTGCGCTCGACGACTGCCTCCTCCGAGACTAGGTAATCACCCAGGGGGAGCTGCTTCTTAACCACCATGACCCCAAGCCTCGATAGTTCCTCGATGACGCCGCTCCTCTCCTCGCGCACGTCTGCGTAGACCCTAACCCTGCCCTTCCCCAAGCGCCTTCGACCTCCTCTCCACGCAGAGTCTAGCGGCCTTGCCGGGGAGGCTCCTCGCTATGGCCTCCACAAGCTCCTCCGCGCCTCCACGCGGCGCCGGGACATGCGCCATCCCGGCGGCCGCGTGGCCTCCACCCCTGCCTCCATACTTGCCCGCTATATAGGAGGCCAGCTCGTCAGCCCTCAGCCCCGCGTCAAGCGCCCTCCTCGAGAGCCTCAGCGTTACTCGCAGCTCCGCGCCCTTGCCGCCGACGACAACCGCAATGTCCGCTCCCAGATCCACCAGGGCCCGGGCGGCGCTGGACTCGTAGGCCCCCACCCTTGTGACCGCTACTATCAGCTCCTCGCATATCCTCGATGTGACCATCCTCTGCGCTGCCTTGAGACGCGCCACCCGCTCTGCGTAATCTAGCCCAGAGCCCTGGTCCCTGCCCGACTGGAGGGCCTTCAGCGCCTTCTCGTAGTCGCCCCCACACGAGATCAGGTAGGCCGATGCCCTGAAGGATCCGGCGTCCGCTATGCTGTATCTCCTAGTGTCATATATTATACCAGCGAGGCCTACAGTCGCCTCGCAGGCCTCAGGGCACACGCCCATGTGCTCGAGTGCCAGTGCTACAAGCTGCGTGGCGCTGGGTGAGGCCTGGTCGACCACGCTTGCCTCAGCGTGCGAGGTGAGATCGCCGGGTGAGTGGTGGTCGATTAGATATAGGGGCCTAGTCGTCGCGAGGCCCGCTAGGCCCCCGAGCTGCGTGCTGTTGGATGAGTCAACCACAACCACTGCCTCGATCTGTGGGGTGCTCCCAGGGCCCTCCTCGTGGCGCGCTAGCGGGAGGTCCTCGAGCCCGGCGGCCCGTAGGACCTGCTTGGAGGCCCTGCTCAGCCCCTCGGGCAGCATGATCACAGGCTCCGCGCCAAGCTCCGCGAGGGCCCGGTGTGCTAGAAGTGCCGAGGCGAGGGCGTCGGGGTCGGCGTTCCTATGGGTCAGCACCGCTACCCTAACGTGGCGCGCGGCCCTCCGAAGCAGCTCCGCTACCTCCTCGCCGGTGCTCCCCACGCCGTCGAAGCACCTCCTCGAGCGCCCTCCTGGCCCTGTCTACCGCCTCGCTAACTATCGCCTCGACGAGGTCCGGGGGCAGGATCCTGGAGGCAGTGATCCTAACATCGACCGACACGTCAAGGCGGCCGTCGCTGGCGGCTACTGCCCTGATGATTATATCGTAGTCGCCCAGCCTGGAGCCGAGCCTCGACTCTATAGCCTCTCTCGCAGCCCTCTCTGCTGCCTCCAGCGCCTCGAGGGGGACCCCGCCCTCAGGGTCTCTGGGGTGCTCGCGCATGCCTCGGGACCTCAGCCCGCGCCTCCCGTGGCCGTCCCGCCAGCGCCGCCTAGTAGCCTCTGCAGCTCCTGCGTCAGCCTCTCTATGTCCTTCTTGAGGGCCTCCTCCTGGGAGTTGAGGGCTTTGAGGCGTATCTCTATGTCCTCCTTCCTCTCCTCGAGTTCTTTTATGACCTCATCCCTATTCTTCTCGACGAGGACGCTGCCGACCATCTTGTAGAGC
>JALWEW010000094.1 GCA_027039295.1 Acidilobaceae archaeon | reverse complement strand
TCTGCGACTATGCTTTCATACTCGCGGAAATCGACGATTAAGCCTTCGGGGCCCGGCTTCACGCTGGTCACGCGGTCTACCACTAGCTCCACGCCGTACCTGGAGGCGTAGTCGAGGTATCTCAGGCCCTTGGGTAGGCCATCCTTCGCTATTAAAACCACCCTGTCAGCATACTTGGATGCCAACTGCCCGGCGACCCGTAGGGCCCAGTCGTTCCAGCCTACTACAGCGATGCTCTTGAAGTGTATGTTATACGAGGACGTCAGCCTTAGTATGTAATCTGACGACACTATGCCCGGGAGCCAGTTACCCGGGAACACTGGCCTCGCGTCAACGCCGCCCGATGCCATGACGAGCGCCTTGGCCTCGAGCGCCAGGTAGCCCTCGGGGGTCCTCAGGAGCAGTGAGCCGTCGGGTAGCCTCAGTATGTACTCAGAGCTAGCCATGACCCTCACGCCGCCATCGGAGATTAGCCTCGAGTGAAGCCCCGAGGCCAGCTCAGCGGAGGACTTTGAGGGATCGACCTCGCTCGGGCTCCATAGGCCTCCTACATACCCACCTATGCTATCCGAGAAATCTATGACTCCAACTTTAGCTCCCGCTTGGGCCGCCGCTAGCGCCGCCGAGAGCCCGCTGACACCCGAGCCCACTACTACGACGTCGAACCTAACCCTAGGCAGCGATGACGGCGCCAGCGGGGACCGGCCTGGAGCCGCCGAACCCTCTACAAGAGGCCCCCCGGGAGACGTGGGAGGCTCAGGGCCCCTCGGCCTAGAGAGCCTTAATACGGTAGCGGGGGGCGCCTGGCCGAAGATGTCTACAACTACACCGTCCCCCACGACGAGGCGAGAGCAATCCCAGGGCTTGTAGGCATAGGGCCAGGCGGGGGGCGCCTGCCTAAGGGAGTACCTGAAAGCCAACTCGCTTACTATGCCAACGTCAAGCGGCTTCCCTGGCTGCACTTGCAGCTCCTCTTTATCATATAGTACTCTACAGCCAGCGCTTGGAGGAGCACCCATTTCGAGGCGCACCATTATGCTAGGCGCTTTCAGTGATGGAACAGAGAAGTAAGCCTTTATAAACTTTAGATGCAATTGCAAAGACTGGTAGCACGAAACTTAGGGGGTGACAAGCCATGACGGTAGCCCAGAGAAGGAGGGGCCTCTCTCCCATAGTCTCTGTAATACTGCTAATACTCGTAGCCGTCGGCGCAACAATAATACTCTACTCCTGGCTTAGCGGTGCGGCATCGAACAATCCAACACAAACAGGCAGTCTTTACGAAAGAATAGCGGTTAACGCCGTACAGTATGACGCGACAAACAAGAAAGCTACAATATTTATATCAAATCTAGGTAAAACTTCCGTCAAAATAGCATCTGCATACATAATCAATGCGACAAGTGGCGTGGTTCTATGCAGCAATACCAGCATATCTGATGTAACTATCCCTCCTGGCAATACAGGCAATGTAACAATAGAGAACTGCCTTAGCAGCACGGAGGCCTTACCCTCAGGAGTCTACATAGCCAAGGTAGTCACTAGCGATGGCATAACTGCGACATACACATTCACGAGATGATCTTTTTATAGTAAGAGTTTCTAAAACATATTCTTTTAGGGAGGCTTCCACCCTCACCTAGACTGGAATCCGATAATACATCCATGATAACTGGTGTAGAGCCTTGCTAAAAAGTCCCCTAGAATTTGGCGAGAATCGCAGTTCTGCGAAAGTGAGTTCGTCTTCCATCGTAGACTTTTATAGGATTCACGAGTTTAGCGCGGTGCTCGTTTATTACGAGCATGACTTAACCCTTACCTACAAAGTTCTCGAGCCCGTTCTTAGCCCCGTTGAAGCCGAAGTGTTGGAAGAACTCCGTAGGATTCTCCTGAACGAGTCGAGCTGGCTCAGACTTCCTGAACCCCTACACTTTAAGGATGCTGTAGGGGTGATCTATGATAGTCTTAGAGAACTTCTTAGGGGCTCCTTAAAGCATCTCTTAGCCAGGCTACGCGACAGCCTTCAGGCTAGGGGGAGATCCTTAGCTTATTCGGTTTTAAAACTATCCTATTATATTGCCCGTGATGTTTTCGGCTATGGTCCTCTCGACCCCCTGATCCGAGATCCCTATGTGGAGGACATTAGTGGTGAGGGCGATAGTAGGGTTTACGTGTACCATAGGGTTCACGGATGGCTTAGGACTAGCGTGTATCTCTCGAGGGAGGAGGCTGATAGGCTGGCTAAGCTCTTGGTGCTCCGAGCCAGAAGGAACATCAGCGTGGCCCACCCGATTAGTGAGGGCAGCCTTATACCGGAGGGTTACAGGGTACACGTGGCCTTGGGTGTCGTCACGAGGCGTGGGAGCACATTCACGATTAGAAAGTATGCTGAAGAACCCTTCACGCTCCCAAGGCTTGTGGCGCTTCACTCGATAGACCCGAGGATAGCCGGGTACCTATGGCTTGCAGTTGATAACATAGTGAGCATGCTTATAGGCGGGCCTATGGGCTCGGGTAAGACAACACTGCTGAACACGGTGGCGATGCTCCTCAAGCCTGAATATAAGATTGTGACCCTGGAGGATACGCCAGAGCTGTTCCTGCCACACGAGAACTGGGTGCCACTCGTCACTAGGCCCAGCTATGAGCCTGGTGTGGAGGACATAGGCCTGTACGACCTTCTTAGGAGTAGCCTACGCCAGAGGCCCGAGTATCTTATCATAGGTGAGATAAGGGGCGAGGAGGCTTACACCTTCTTCCAGGCCATAGCCGTGGGCCACGGCGGCCTAGCCACCATACACGGGGAGAGCGTGGAGCACGTCGTGAACAGGCTTCGCTCCCCACCTATGAATGTCCCAGTCAACATGATACCCCTGGTCAGGGTCTACATACTGACTAGGAATTACCCCACCAGCGAGGGCCTCGCAAGGAGGGTAACCGAGGTAAGGGAGGCTGAGGGCGTCGACGCTGCCACCGGGAGGATCCTGCTCAACACCCTCGCTTCATACGATCCCGGGAGTGATAGGTGGGAGGTGGCGCCTAAGAGCGTGGTGCTCGACATGCTGGCTGAGAGGCTGGGCCTCTCTATACTCGAGCTTAGGGAAGAGTGGGAGAGGAGGGCAACCATAATGAAGTACCTAGCCGAGAAGAGGCTCTACGACGCCGCCACCGTGGTATCCTATGTTAAGAGGTACGCTGTCGACCCTGACCCCGTATACGGGGAGGCTGAGGCCTATGTCGGGAGGGTCACAATCGAGTAGGGTCAAGGTGTACCCACTCCTAGGCCTATACAGGATAGCAGAGAGGCTGGGCCTAGCTGGCCCGGCGGATAAGCTGGCCTCCAAGCTCGACGTGTACATACGCGGCTCCGGCCTCAGGGTCTCGCCGAGGGGCTATGCTGCCCTGGTACTCCTCTCGAGTCTCTCGAGCTTGGCGCTCGCACCTGTCCTATTGGTCTTGACTCATAATCTACTCCTCTCACTGGGCGCCTCCCTAGCAATGTCTGTGGTAACTTATGTTCTGGGCTACTCATACCCCATAGTGAGGTATAGGAATAGGGGTGAGATGCTCGAGATAAAGGTGATAAAGCTTGAGATGTATATGCTCTCCGCCTTCCTCTCAACGCCCAGTTATAGGGATGCGCTCTACAAGCTCTACGAGCGTCGTGACCTAGTAGGCTTCGAGGTCGAACTCGAGGAGGCGGCCATGTACATGGCCCTCCAGAGGGGGGACGCTGCGGAAGCACTCGCCAGGGCGGCCTCCATAACACCCTCGAGGACCACGCGGGCCCTTCTCGAGAGCCTCAGGGGCCTCCTCCAAGCTGGCTTCGGCCTCGTTGAGTACCTACGCTGGGCCCTCGCGAGCCACTACAGCCAAGTCGAGGCTAGGTATAGAGCAGCCCTGGACAGCCTCTCGATGCTCATGGAGATCTATATGGCCCTGGCAGTCTTGGCCCCCGTCCTCACAATAATAGGTATAATAGCACTCTACGGGATGGGGACCTCGATAGTCAAGCCCACGATAAACCCCCAGCTTATAATAGGGGCCGTGGCCTTCGTCGTCAGCCCCGCCGTGGCCTTGTGGGTCCTCATAACTGCTGACAGCATAATCTCGAGGCTAAGGCCCTGAGGGGCTGGCGATGCCCCTAGAACAGCGGGGTGCGAGGCTGGAGCCGAGACCGGTAAGGTATATATTATATGGAGCTATAGCGGCCGCCGCGTCAACAGGGCTCCTCGTGGCCTTGATAGGCCCCCGCAGGCTAGCCGCCGAGGCGAGCATCAGTGTGGCCATAGCGCCTCCCCCCACGCCCCGACTACCTGCAGGGTTCCACGTCATACTAGTGATAGCTGTGGCTATAGGATCGTTCCTAGCGGCCTTGGGGCTATACTCTAGGCGCGTGGCAAACCTCTACAGGGCCCTCGACGAGTACGCCGTAACAATGGTCATGGAATTCCTCGCCCTACTCAGAAGCGGCTACTCCGTCACAGAGGCTATCTCCGTCATGGCTGAAAGGGACTACGGCCCGCTGAATGGCTTCGTTAGGAGACTTGACACCCTAATGAGGAGGAACTACACATTCGAGGAGGCATTCGATGAAAGCGTTAAGGATCTCCCGAGGCACACACGGGTATTCCTAGTCACAATCAGGGACGCATACGACGCTGGGGGGAGGGCGATAGAGTTTGCCGGAAGCCTATCCTCTGTTATGGCCAGCATTAACGCCCTCGAGGATCTCAGGAGGAGCAGCCTCAAGGGCTACACCTACATAATAGCAGTCTCGATAATAATGCTGGCTATCGTAGGCCTAGCTACCCTTTACCTCCTGGGAGCGCTCAGCCACGCCGCCGGTAGCCTTGTTAGACCCGTCTTCAGCCGCGACGAGGTTGCAGCCATGCTCTTCTATATCTCCCTGTGGGTGAGCATATTCTCCGGTCTCGTAGCGGGTAAGCTCATCACAGGCACAGTGAAAGCAGGCTTCTGGCACGCCTTCCTATACTACCTTGCCACTATAGCGCCGCTGCTAGGAGGGTGGTACCACCTCATATCCACTACCAGTTGAGATGTAGGTGAAACGAACGTATATCTCCGGCCTTTTACGCCGCGGAGAGGAGCTTGACCGCCAGATCAGCTATGACTTCAACCTCCGATACCACGTCGGCGCCGCTCACAGGGGCTACTAAAATCACGCCGATTCCGTGCCTCTCGAGTATGGAGGGCGATATATCGCTTGGCGTGCCAACCACGATCTCCCTACCAAGGGCCTTGGACTGGGCGCTCATACTCGCTATGACACCATGGGATCGTATCGCTTCTACCAGCTCTCCAGCCTCGTCATCCACTATTACTATGAACATGAATCTCCCATATCTCCTGATGGCGTCTAGCACGAACCAGTTGAGGGTAGATGAGATGAAGGAGTCGAGGCTGTCATACCTCCGGAGGGTGTCGAGGAACACCGCGGCCGCGCGCCTACCAGCTCGCCCGCTTGCTGCCTCCAAGAGTATCTTCGGCACCGAAGCCTGTAGGCCCAGGACTCTAGCGGCGGCTAGGCCTCTGGCGCTTAGCTCTCCCGGTACTTGTATGTTTTGCACACCACGCCTGCGGAGGGCGTCCTCGAATAGCGCGACCTCTACTACAGCATTTAGCCAGAGGGCCTCTCCAAGTGCCGTGGGCTCCGCTGTCATTACGCCCTTGTATACGCCCTCGTGGTACGGAAACTCGTGGCCACAGGATGCGCACTCCAGCAAAACCTCGGGCCTCCTAACTAGGGCGCCGCAATCCTCGCAGACGTAGACCTCACCAACTACCTCGTAGTCAACACCCTCCTCCCTCAGCGGAGTCCCGCACCTAGGGCATACGAGTCCCTGGCCCGTGGCTGCCTCCTCGAACTCGTCCTCCCTGCCCACATAACCGCAGAGCCTATGGTGTATGATCCTCGTCCTATGGAGACTCCTGGAGCCACACCTCGAACAGACCAGATGCACGATCAGCCTCTGAGAGCCGCATTTAGGGCAGGTCATGAACCTACTCTTGATTGCAGCCTTAGCTATGCCGAGGCTGTGCATAAACGCTAGCAACCTCTGGGCGTCATCGAAGTCTACCCCGTCTAGTCCTATGTATGAGAGGGAGAGTGTCACCCTGTTTATGGTATAGGATAGCACCCCTCGGCGCATTAGCCGGTAGAAGGCCCTAAGCCTATCAGCTAACGCTATACTCGCTGGATCCCTGTACTCCACGTTAGCCCTCCTCAGGAGCCTGCTGTACTCCCCCGCCGCGGGGCCCGCAAGCCTACCCTCGATTATCGCTCTTGCTATGTCAACAAGCTGCCTTATGTCGAGGCCAGCCTCCCCGAGCATTTAACCACCTCTACTCGATGAGGGCCTGGCGGCACTCCTCCGTGTCATATCCAAGCCTCGCTAGAGCGGCCTCGCATATTTTAGGCAGCGCCTCCTCTACAGGCTCGCTGATCCTTATGTCGGCCAGGTCATCCATCATGGTGTCGCCTAGGTTCACGATGATAAGCACCCCTCCCCGCCTCTTCACTATCCAGGGTATCTCGTTTGCAGGCCTAACAACGAGACTGGAGCCAGCTACGAGCACGAGGTCGCTCTTGGAGGCGAGTGTGAGGGCCTCCATTAGGGGCTTCTCGGGTAGGGGTTCACCAAAGAATGTAACGTCAGGCTTGAGGAGGCCTCCGCAGACGGGGCACCTAGGCACCTTGCCCTCGTGGAGCTGGCGTAGGGCCTCCTCAAGGGGGTAGCGGCGCCCGCAGGAGAGGCAGACGGCTCTGCTGGGGTTGCCGTGTAGTTCTATTACGTTCTTGCTTCCGGCGCGCTGGTGGAGGCCGTCCACGTTCTGGGTTATGACCGCCCTCACAAGCCCCCTCCTCTCCAGGGCTGCTATAGCGTAATGGGCAGCATTAGGCCTGGCACTAGCGCTGGCCTTGTAGAGCTCCTCGAAAACGCGCCATGCGGGGAGGGGGTCGGCTAGGAAGTAGTTTATGTCGAACAGTTCGGGGTCGACGCGCTTCCAGAGGCCCTGGGGACCCCTGAAGTCTGGTATACCGCTTGCCGTGCTCACTCCAGCCCCCGTGAAGACTATGGCGTGCCTAGCGTTGAGCAGCGCCTCAGCCGCCCTCTCGTAGAGGCTTCCCAGCCGCATCGCACTCCGAATATAGTCTCCGGAGGATATTATCCCTCTCGGATTCAGGGGGCTGGAGGACGGATAAACCATGGCTAAGCGTAGCGGCGTACCGGTCAAGCTGTGGCTAGACGGGGAGACGCTGGCCCTCCTACGAAGCTACTGCAGGAGGAGGGGGGTGGAGCTACTTCCCGAGTGCATAGCCTCTATCCTTAAGGAATGCGTGGAGGGTCAGGCCGCGGCGGCTAGCCCCGACATGGATAGGGTTGTCAGGCGCATCGAGAGGGTTGTACAGGATCTACTAAACCCCTTCACGGGGAAAATCGATGAGATAAACAGGAGGCTATCAGAGCTGGTTGAGGCACTCGAGGCCTCCGCCTACAGGGAGGAGGAGAGGGAGAGCATCCCGGCACCACAGGCTCCTAAGGCCAGGGGTCCCGTCGAACGGTCGAGGAGGGGCTCGGCCATCGAGCGGTTAAAGGCTGAGGGAGTAGTGTTTGAGGACGACGTTAGGTGGATGCGGGCGCCGGAGCGGTTCTTCCAGAAGCTTGAGCGGGAGGGCGCCGTGGTCCTTGACGTTCAGGGGGAGAAGGTTGCTGTTGACCCAGATTTCTGGAGGGAATTCCTAGAGTTTGTGGAGGCCCTTCAGGTGAGCGACCTAACCGAGGCATCCGACATCGTTGAGGAGAAACTCGGCCCACAGGCTTCAAAGCTATTCCGCAAGCTCGCGCGGGCAGGACTCCTACACTACAACGAGGAGACTGGATCGTGGGAGGCCAGCGAGAGCCTCGAGGCCTAGTTAAACATTAAACCCAAGCCTATAGCTTAAGCGGTCCCTAGCGCCGCTGGGCCGGGTAGCGGTGATGCCGCTTGATGATATACGTCAGGAACACGTTGGGCAGGAGGCTGGAGGTATTCGAGCCGTTCGATCCGCCGCTGGTTAGGATGTATACCTGCGGGCCCACGGTGTATGATAGCACCCACATAGGCCACGCGAGGATGTTCACGGCGTTCGACGCCATAAAGAGGTACTTAAGGCTCAGGGGATACCATGTCGTGCACGTTCAGAACATAACTGATATAGATGATAAGATAATAGACAGGGCCTCGAGGGAGGGACGCGACTGGAAGGAGATAGCTGACTTCTATACGAGGGAGTACCTGGAGGTCCTCTCGGGCCTCGGCATAGAGGTCGACTATCACCCCCGCGTAACCGAGCATATAGGTGAGATAATTGAGTTCATCGAGAAGCTCGTGGAGAGGGGCTATGCATACGTAGCACCCAGCGGCAGCGTGTACTACGACGTAGACGCGTACCCCTTTTACGGGGAGCTGAGCGGGCGTCTCGAGAGAGAGCAGTGGGGTCAGGAGGAGCAGTTCGCTAGTGAGAAGAGGCACCCGTATGACTTCGCGCTCTGGAAGGCATCTAAGCCTGGGGAGCCCTGGTGGGAGAGCCCCTGGGGTAGGGGGAGACCTGGCTGGCACATAGAGTGCAGTGTGATGAGCACGCGCTTCCTAGGGCCTCGAATAGATATCCACGGCGGGGGCACGGATCTCATATTCCCCCATCACGAGAACGAGAAGGCCCAGAGCGAGGCCGCCCTAGGCCTTAGGCCCTGGGTGAAGTATTGGCTGCACGTGGGCTACCTAACCGTTGAAGGCGAGAAGATGAGTAAGAGCCTGGGCAACATAGTACTAGTCAAGGAGGCAGCCAAGCGCTGGGGCTACAGGGCCCTCAGGCTCTGGCTCCTAAGCGCCCACTACCGGAGTCAGATAAACTTCAGCGAGGAGGCGCTCGACACTGCTAGGAGGCTCTATGAGAGACTCTCAAAGACCGCGCAGGCATTGAGGAGGCATCTATCCTCCCTTGGCCCGGCGCACAGCGCGAGCAAGCGTGACCTGGAGATAATAGCGAGGATCCACTCCGAACTGGCGGGCTTCCACTCTGAAATGAGTATGGACTTCAACACTGCAGGCGCGCTGCGCCACCTCCTGAACCTGTCCTCGATAATAAACGAGGATGTACTGTCCAGCGACAATAGCGCCGTAGCCTTGGAGGCCTTTAAGGCCCTAAGCGAGTTCGACTCTGTCTTCGGCCTGGTGGAGGAGGAGCTGAGGGAGGCTAGGTGGGAGGAGGCAGTACCTGTCGATGCACTAGTGGACCTGATAATAGAAGTTAGGAGTGAGCTCAGGAAGAGGAGGTTATACGAGTTAAGTGACCGCATAAGAGAGAGGCTGCTACGGCTCGGTATAAAGGTTCTCGATTACAGGGATCATAGCGAGTGGTACATTTCTAGAGAGTGAGTTAGGCCTCAAAGAGGGGCTCGCTAGGTCTGGCGAGCAGACCTGACGCCAGCGTTGCGAGGACTGCTGAGAGCATTATTGCACCGGCCACCCGTGGCTGCAAGAATCCGCCCTTGAGGCCCACATATGCTATGAGTGTTGACACCGTGAGTCTAGCACCAAAGGATGTAACTAGTTCGCGCGGCGCCTGCCTGAGGAGGCTCTTGAAGGCAGCCCACGTTGCCAGGATCTTCAATGGATATGTTAGGGCCAGGAATGCTAGGGCCAGCAGGAGGGCCTCACCCGGGCTGGCTATTGAGGCGTTTATCCCCGCCGTCACGAAGAACACGGGTGCAAGGAACCCCGTGATAAGGGCTTCGATCTTATCCCTTACTGGCGGTTCACGCGCAAACTCCTGCAGGGCTAGGCCCAGTATGAAGCTCGCTAGGACAGCGTGGATCCCCACAGCCTCTGAGACTAGTGTAGCGGCTAGTAGCAACGCGATAATTATCCTGACCTCGGCCTCGTAGCCAAGCGCTGGGAGCCCCCTGAGGAGCCATGCCAGTATGAATGGCACGACCACAAGCCCCACTATGTAGAGGACTAGGCCGAGCGATGTCTCCACGAGAAGCAAGGCGAAGACAACTATGCTAGCGACATCCGCTACCATGGCCGAGGAGAGGGCGGCCTGCCCTAGATGGCTCCTCTCGACGCCCATGGCCTTTATTATGGCGTAGACCACCGCCACGCTAGTAGTGGAGAGCGCCACGCCCACGAGCAGCGCTACCCTAGCAGTATAGCCCATCGCCGCGAACACTAGGGACGAGGCGAGTAATGGAGCCGCGAACCCCGCTAGCCCTATTGCCATACTCTCCTTCAGGTTATCCTTGACGAAGGATACATCAACTTCTAGCCCTGCTAGGAACATTATGGCCGAGCCGCCCATAAGCGCTAGAGGTTCTAGGGACCCGGTAGCCTTCACGCCTAGCCATCCCGCGATCATGCCGAACAATACTTCTATTACGGGCGACGCCACATTGAGTGCCTCAGCGAATAGGAGGGCGTCAACTATTATAGCAGACGCCACGGCCAGCGAGTATAGGTTCTTTGAGTGGGCGTTCTCGAACCTCAGGGAGGCCGCTGCCCATGCCATAGCAATAAGGAGGCCAGCGGCGGTCAAGGCGGATCTAGTGCGCTTGTCCACCCCAGCGGAACCCCACGCCCAACCCTGTTAGTCTAGTTAAGAAGCATTAGGCGAGCCAGCATGTGTGGAGGTCGCGAGGCGGGGATCTATGGTCCCAAGAGAGGGCGACCCAGCACCGGATTTCGAGGCGGCCTCCCACACTGGTGATAGGGTAAGGCTCTCTGACTATAGGGGCCGGATAGTGGTATTGTACTTCTATCCCAGGGCGATGACTCCGGGGTGCACGCGGGAGGCACTGCGGTTCAACGAGCTACTCGAGGAGTTCAGGAGGCTCGGGGCAGTAGTTATAGGCATCTCCACCGACAGCCCTGAGAGGCTCAAACGCTTCGCCGAGAAGCACTCCCTCTCATTCACGCTGCTAAGCGATCCCGAGGGCAGGATCGCCTCACTCTACGGCGTCCTCAAGCGCTCGGGAAAGACGAGGAGACCCAGCGCTGAGAGAGTCACATTCATAATAGACGGGAGAGGCGTTGTATCCAAGGTGCTCCGCAACGTGAGGCCCGCCGAGAAGCACGCCGATCTCGCACTCGAGCATGTGAAGGCCCTGGGCTCCCAGGTCTAATCGCCTATGCCCCTCTACACCGGGCAGACCCTAGGGTTCCAGGGCTCGGCCCCATCCAGGCTGTCGAGGGGCAGCATGTCTAGGTTAACCCTGAGACCGCCATAAGCGGCAATGAGCCTGAAGCCTGCTCTAAGGAAGAGGTCTACCTCATTCTCCGTGGAATCGACATATACAATCCGCGCTCCCTGATCCACGAGTCTTGAGACAGCGTATGCTAGCATTTCAAGGCCGACCTCTACCCCCTTCTTGACCCGTTTCGATACCATAAGCGAGTTTACCCTTCCGACAATGGAGCCTGTAAGGCTTTCATGCGTGTAGGCTTCAACGAAGCCTATGGGCTCGCCGCTACCGGATATAGCTAAAGCCGTGAATGCGCCCTTTCTACTTAGGAGGCGCTCGTAGTACTCCCTTAGCTCCTGGACGTCCAAGTAACCGGCTAGGCGGGACCGGGCGCTCTCGCTTAGGAGGGCGGCTATAGCTTGCAGGTCCCAGTCGTCCCTATGAGGGGAGGCACTCCTGACAAGTAGCCCGCCCGAGGGTTTCCCCTTCGGTTCCGAGCCAGCTGGCTCCATCGATAACACGTAGCCCCAGGCCAGTGTGGGATGCCCGCCCCCTAAGAGTTTGACTAGGAGACGTGGAAGCGGCCCTGTCCCTAGCGTCGAGTAGACTGTGGCGCCGCCCCGAATGCCCTGCCATGATACTAGGGAATGCCTAGCCCAGGAGAGTAGGGCCTCGGAGACCCTCACCGCTACCGCGGGGGGCAGGGACGGCCTGACAACCAGGACTACTCCAGCCTCGAAGGGATCAAGGCCCCCGCCACTCCAAGCCCACGAGTAGGACCACACCCTACCATTTTCGCTTATCACGGCCGAGAACAGGCGGGGGTCATAGTGGGGTGGCGCAAACCACTCCAGCACGGTAGCTGGAGAGACAGGCTCGTAGAAGGGGGCGACGGGCAGGCTTAGGTAGTACTCGTTCACAAGCTCTGCAATCTCATCATGCATTCCACTCCCATCAAAGCATAGAATCAGGGAGGCCAACTCACTGGCACCGGCACCAATACCATATCATAGATAGAGAGGGTTATTAAAGGGTTTAACAGTGATTACCGGAATATGCAAAAAACCTTTGGCAATCGGCCCTCGATAAGCGAATTCTGCGTGGCGGGCCCGCCGGGATTTGAACCCGGGACCACCGGCTTAGAAGGCCGGCGCTCTCTCAGGGCCCCCGCGCAGGGGCTGTCCTGGCTGAGCTACGGGCCCTGCCAGGGCGTTTCTACTGGGGTTGGGGGTTAATGTTTTAGCTCTGGGAGCCGTCTTTCGTTAGTGTTAGTCTCTTGCAGTCCTCGCAGGGTGTCCTGTGCAATGTTATCTGGTCTATCCGGGGCTCTCGCGTGTCTATGAAGAGTAGCTTGTTGTAGAGGGGCTCCCCCGCGCCGGTTAGGAGCTTGAGTACCTCGGATACCTCGTGGGAGGCTACTATAGCCGCTGTCGTCACTATTGCTGGGGGTCTCCTAGGGGGTGCCGGGCCGGGGGCTATGCAGTGTAGGCATATCGATTTACCGGGCTCTACTGTGGTTACCTGGCCGTAGAAGCCGTCTATGGCGCCGTGCACTAGGGGGATCCCAGCCTCCCAGGCGGCATCTGCCAGGGCTAGCCTGGAGGCCCAGTTGTCGAGTGCGTCTACAACAACGTCTGCGCCTCTGATCAGCGCCCCAGCATTGCCGGTGGTTATCCTCGTATGGCGAGTGCTCACGGCTAGGTCTGGCCTCAGTTCTCTCAGCCTCCTCGCGGCGGCGTAGACTTTGGGGAGGCCTAGATCGGCCTGGGAGTAGAGTACCTGCCTGTTAAGGTTGCTCTCACTCACAGTGTCGTGGTCTACTAGCACGAGCGAGCCTATGCCTAGAGCCGCTAGTTCCAGGGCCACGAAGGACCCGAGGCCCCCCAGGCCAGCTACGACCACCCTCGACCCTGCTAGCCGCTCCTGAGCCCTAGGGCCTAGGAGGGGTAGCTGCCTGCTATACCTTCTCAGTGGATCCACAGTAAGCCACCACCCCCCGCGCCGTGGCTGCTAGGGCCTCGATTAGGCCTAGCGTAACCGGGTGGAGCCCCCCGGTGACCCGGTACTCGAGCAGCTCGTCCCTCAGGTCCCTCTTGAGGGCTCCAGCCAGCTCGATCATCTCTCTGGCAAGGGGCTCTAGCCACGCGCAGGCTCCGGGTAGGTCCTCCAGGCTCCCCAGCATCTCCTCCAATAGCTTCCGGGCTACGTAGCAGGCGACCACGAAGAACCTCTTCGCAACGCTAGCCTCCCCCCTAGAGGCCTCCTCGTATTTGGCCTCGAAGGCCCGGCTAGCCCCTAGGACCTCCTCTACCTCCCGCGGGCCGTTACGAACCGAGCGCCACACGAGGTCGTAGTACTGCTCGGCTAAACTCCCCATATGGACCCCCTAATAGTCGTGTATACAATCCAATTACTTAACCCGGCCTCTCCCCGCCTAGCATGGAGCGGGGTGCTTGGAGTGGCGGAGAGGGATCCCCTCAACCTTAAGAGCATCCTCGAGGAGGTCGAGACCCCGCTGGGAAAGGCCAGCCTCTACAGGATAGACAAGATAGAGGAGATAGGGCTGGGCGACTACTGGAAGCTACCCTACTCCGTGAGGATACTCCTCGAGAACGTGATAAGGAACTTCGACGGCTACATAGTGACCGAGGACGAGGTGAAGGCCGTCGCCCAGTGGGCCCAGAATGCTGGCAAGAGGGAGATGCCACTCTTCCCGGCGAGAGTCATAATGCAGGACTTCACCGGCGTCCCTGCAGTCGTAGACCTGGCGGCAATGAGGGATGCTATGAAGGAGCTCGGCGGTGACCCCAAGAAGGTGAACCCCATAATACCCGTTGACTTAATAATAGACCACAGCGTCCAGGTCGACTACTATGGCACAGCCTATGCCCTCAAGAAGAACATGGAGCGCGAGTACGAGAGGAACTGGGAGCGCTACACGCTCCTGAAGTGGGCCCAGAGGGCTTTCTCAAACTTCAGGATAGTGCCCCCTGGTAGGGGCATAATACACCAGGTCAACATAGAATACCTAGCCAAGGTTGTGATGTACAGGAACCACGGCGGCAAGCCCATGGCGTTCCCCGACAGCGTGCTAGGCACGGACAGCCACACAACCATGGTTAATGGTGTGAGCGTCCTCGGCTGGGGCGTCGGCGGCATAGAGGCGGAGGCCGTCATACTCGGCCAGCCCTACTACATGCTGATACCAGAGGTCGTGGGAGTGAAGCTCGTAGGCGAGCTACCTGAGGGGGCCACGCCCACCGACCTGGTGCTCTACGTGACTGAGAAGCTGAGGAAGAAGGGCGTCGTAGCTAAGTTCGTCGAGTACTTCGGCCCAGCCGTGAAGAAGCTCTCGGTGCCCGACAGGGCCACGCTGGCCAACATGGCCCCCGAGTACGGCGCCACCATGGGCTTCTTCCCTATAGATGAGGCCACGATCAAGTTCCTAGAGCTCACCGGCAGGGATCCCAGACACGTGAAGCTAGTGGAGCAGTACGCCAAGCTTGTCGGCCTATGGTACTCGGAGGACGCTCCCACCCCACAGTACACTGACGTGGTAGAGATAGACCTGAACGATGTAGAGCCATCCATAAGCGGGCCGAGCCACCCCGAGGACAGGATACCGCTCAGAGAGGCGAAGAAGAGGGTAAGCGAGCTGATAGAGGACTACCTGAAGAAGAAGGGGAGGAAGAGGGTCACCGTCGAGGTCGAAGTCGCCGGTGAGAAGGGGGAGGTAGGCGATGGCAGTGTAGTGCTGGCCGCCATAACTAGCTGCACTAACACGAGCAACCCGACAGTCATGATAGCCGCTGGCCTCCTAGCCAAGAAGGCCGTCGAGAGGGGCCTCAAGCCGAAGCCTTGGGTAAAGACAAGCAACGCCCCCGGAAGCAGGGTCGTGCCGGAGTACTGGGAGAAGCTTGGCCTCATGCCATTCCTAGAAGCGCTTAGGTACCACATAACGGGCTTCGGGTGCACGGTCTGCATAGGCAACAGCGGGCCCCTCCCGCAGCCCGTGGAAGAGGCAATCAAGAAGTATGACCTCTACGCCGTGACTGTCCTTAGCGGTAATAGGAACTTCAGCGGCAGGATCCACCCGCTCGCCCAGGGCAACTTCCTGGCCAGCCCGCCGCTCGTAGTAGCGTACGCCCTCGCAGGGAGGATAGACATAGACTTCTACAATGAGCCCATAGGCTATGACCCTAACGGGGAGCCCGTCTACCTCAAGGACATATGGCCCACCTCCGAGGAGATAAAGAAGGCCATTGAAGAGGCCCTAGACCCCGAGCTGTTCAAGAAGAAGTACGCCAACATATTCGAGGGAGACGAGTACTGGAACAAGCTGCCAGTCATAGAGAGCGACACGTACCCCTGGGACCCCAAGAGCACCTACATCAGGAAGCCGCCCTTCTTCGAGGGCATGGGCCTCGAGCCGGAGCCGCTCAAGGACATCAAGGGCGCTAGGGTACTCGTCATGGCACCCGACAGGATAAGCACCGACCACATAAGCCCTGCTGGGAGGATAAGCCCCGACAGCCTAGCTGGCAGGTACCTCATAGAGCAGGGCGTCAGCCCGAAGGACCTCAACACCTGCGGTAGCAGGAGGGGCAACCACGAAGTGCTGATGAGGTGTACCTTCGACAACCCCAAGTTCAGGAACCTACTAGTGCCCGACAGGCAGGGCGCATGGACCATATATTGGCCGACAGGCGAGGTCATGCACATATTCGAGGCGGCAATGAAATACAAGGAGCAGGGTATACCACTAATCATCATTGGAGGGAAGAACTACGGCGTCGGCAGCAGCAGGGACTGGGCCGCTAAGGGACCGTACCTCCTAGGGGTGAAGGCCGTTATAGCCGAGAGCTTCGAGCGCATACACAGGAGCAACCTAGTCGGCATGGGGATACTGCCGCTGGAGTTCATGCCAGGCGAGAACGCCAAGACGCTGGGCCTCGATGGGAGCGAGGTCTACGACATCCTGGGCATAGAAGAGGGCCTCTACCCCGGCAAGATACTGACCGTTAGAGCCAAGAAGAGCGACGGCAGAGTCATAGAGTTCAAGGTGAAGGCACGCCTAGACACCCCGATAGAGGTCGAGTACTACAGGCACGGGGGCATACTGCGCTACGTCCTAAGGAAACTCCTCAAGGGCGAGCTAAGGCATCCCGGCGCCTAGCCGCATTTCCCGGCGAACCCCTCTCCTTTTTCTAGTACGAGCCTAGCGATCCTAACTCTATAGCCAAGCCTCCCGGGGAGATCCTCTCGCGATCCAAGCAATGCCAAGGGCACCGTGTATGCCTTAACCCTCCTCTTGGCAACCTTCGCCACCACGAGCGTCGAGCCTATCCTAGCGGCAAACCAGCTCCCCCACCTAACCACGCAGAGACTCCAACCCTCGGGGGAATCGCGGGTTCTCCGGAGCGCGTAGAGACCTGTGGCCGCCAGCCTCCGCGAGCATCCGAGAAGGTCGGCTACCTCCCTAGGCTTGGAGGCGCCGCGCATCAACGCAGCGGCAAAGGGTAAGAGCCAGGGCCTCCTGAGCAGGGTTTCCCGTATCGCCACCCCCTTTACCTCCCCCAGCACAGTACCCCCTAGGCGGCGGGTGGTGACGCCTCGCTGGGTTGGCTGATCGTGTGATGTATTCACGGACCAGCGGAGCCCGCCGCCTCGCAGCTTGCACCCCTCCTCAGCGCGGAGGCGCTCAGCCCAGATTCTAGGTGCGCTCACTGGCGGCCGGGTGCACCAGTACGGGTATCCGCGAGGAGTTAAGGACCCTGTCGAGGGTTGAACCTAGAAAGAGTGATTTTATCCCCTCGTGGACCCTTCTCTCCATGAAGATCAGGCTGGCCCCAGCGGCCTCTGCGTATGATATTATAGCCTCGTGCGGCCTACCCGTCGTTACCACCTTCTCAACATCAACGCCCCTATAGGAGAGCTTCCTCGCAACTTCATCAACGAACTCCCCCGAACCCTTCTCCCTGACATGAATTAAGATTATCTTCGACTTGGTCTTACTCGCCAGTTTTGTGACGTAGTCTAGAGCTTCCTCGCTGTAGGTACCTGTGATAGCATACGCTATTGTACCGAAGAGCCCTCCCTCAGGAACAATTATGGCGGCCTTGTCGTCCTGCTTGTATGCCCTGAGGAATAACACGGGTACCGGGCTCAGCTTCACTAACAACTTGCTAGTACTGCCAATGCTGAAGAGCCTCTTGAGCCCCCAGCCGCGGCTAGCAACCACGACCTCGGAAGCCCTAATCTCAGAGGCGATCTCTGCTATGGCCGCGGCTGGATCCGAAACCGGTATCTCATCGTAGACCGTTGCTCTGGCCCCAAGCTCCTCCGCCATGGACTTGAATGATTCCAGCTTCTTACGGGCTTCTCGTTCCAGCTCGGAGACTATCAGGCTCACATTGTAGCCGGCACTAACATGCTCGACTATGCTATCCTCTATAACGTGGACTAGCACTAGCTCTGCAGAGTACTGCTTAGATATAGAGGCAGCTATACGAAGCAAGGGCTCCGATACGGGTGAGAAGTCTAGGGGTACAAGCAGCCTCACGAGAGGATCCAACTCTCCATCCCTCGCCTCGGGCACGGCTAGTGGGGGGTGCTAAGTTCTTTAAGCCGGAGGAGACGCGTCTAGAAGTGGACTATGAAGAGGAGTATATAGAAGAGTATGAGCATTCCTAGACCGAAGGGGACCCCCAGGCGCGCCCACTCCTTCATGTTTATCTTTAGTCTACCCGCCATAACGATATTGGGTATATTGCCGGGTATAAGCATCCCGCCCGAGATGAGCAGGCTCAGGAGCGCGCTCCTCTGCTGGAAGACAGTGAGCCCCTTGTAGATCTCAGCCGCCGTTAGTGTGGCGTTGTCTACTACTGCACTTATGGTGTTTAACCAGTAGAGTATGTGAGGGCCCATCTTGGAGAAGTACCAGACGGCAAGGGGCGTTAGACTGCCTCCAAGGAGTTCGAGCGCGGCTACGAATATGTAGACTCTTATGGTCCTGTTTATAACTCCTCGGAGGGTCTCCGCGTACTCTATGCGCCTCTCACCCTTCTGGAGCTGGGAGGCATACTTCCTCATAGCCAGGGCATTGGCTATGGATGCTATAGCTATGCCCGTGAAGACATCTCTGCCTAGCAGATCTATGAGGTAGGTGAAGCCCACGCCTAGCTTCGAGACGGCGATCGTCGAGAGCGGCTCGCCCACAGGCGTCAGAGCCGCCCCGAGGCCTACGGAGAAGGCTGAGTATACCGCGAACTTCACCTTGCCATCCTTGCTTATGGGGAGGCCAGCCACTATCTCGGCCAATATGACGGCTGTCACGATGACGCTTATTATGCTAGCTATGCTGCCTAAGAGGAACGTCATCACGAAGGCGAAGAGTGGAAGGCCTAGTCTATCAATTAGCGAGAATATCGCCCTGTATATCTGCCTGTTATAATAGAGGAAAATGAGCCCTGCCAGGAAGACTACCTCCGTTATACCTATGGGCTTTCCAGAGAGGATGACTGGAGTCTTAATGGCGGAGTAGCCCAGCTCCTTTATTATCTCCCAATCGAATACTTTGTAGGCCCAGTTCACGACCACACCTATTATACCCATTAAGAGGAAGAATGGTTCTAGATTCTCCTCTATCTTCCTTGATAGGAAGGGGGCTACCAGCACTACTACTAGGATAGCGCCTAGTATGGCCGTTAAGGCGTGGTCGGGCTGCTGGGGGAGTTGCCTCAGCAGTATCTCGAATATATCCGCCAAAGCGCCCTCCCCGTAAGAGGCCCGGGCCCGAGGCGTAGAATAACGGGCCCGGTTTAAGAAGGGTGGAAAGGGAGGGCGTTATGAAGCGGAGGAGAGTCTACGTCATTGTAAGGCGTATGCGCTCCAACAGATATTCGATTGCCGCGCTGATAGCTGCTACGGATATATGGTACGGCCGGGCAGGCTCCGAGCCGCCGCCTATACTCTTCGCTGATTCCACTGGAGAGGTAGTGGGCCTCATTAGCAAATTACTTGAGAAAGGCTTCCAGCCTGTCGTGTTATACTCCATGATGACTACCAGTCTAGTCGAAGACCTTAGCGCTATTCGAAGGGAGATCGGCCTCGCGCGGTCCAAGGGAGCCATCACTATCCTGGGGGGCCCCCATGCTACAGGCGATCCCCTGGGATCCCTGAGGCTTGGCTTCGACTACGTCATAATTGGCGAGGGAGAGGAGGTGCTGCCTCCCCTACTAGCCTCGATCGAGGAAGGATTGGATGAAGCCAGGATTAGGGGTATCGCCTTCCTCGATAATGACAGGGCCTGCTATACGGGCAGGGCACCCCAGGTTAACCTCGATGATTACCCTAACTTCCCCTACTGGCGCGGCATCTACGCCCCCATAGAACTCACGAGGGGATGCGTGCATGCCTGCCTCTTCTGCCAGGTTTCATTTACGCAGGGGGCTACGCCCAGGCATAGGAGCCTAGAGGGCACTCTACACTTGGCAGAAGAGTTCCTGAGGGCTGGCAGGAGGGATCTCAGGTTCATAACGCCCAACGCCTTCTCCTACCTCGGCGACGGCTGGAACGTTAACCTAGAAGGCCTATGCAGCCTAGTCGAGGGCCTCACAAGACTTACTAAGAGGTATGGGGGGAGGTTCTTCCTGGGCTCCTTCCCGAGCGAGGTGCGCCCCGAGCACGCTGCCATCGAGGAGGCTGTGAGGTGCATTGCGGGTCGAGTAGCTAACAAGAGGGTCATAGTGGGCGCTCAGAGTGGGAGTAATAGGGTGCTAAAGATGATGCACAGGGGGCATACTGTGGAAGACGTTGTGGCTGCCGTTGAAACACTAAACGCCTACGGTTTCATCGCAGACGTAGATGTGATAATAGGTTTCCCCGGAGAGACGAGGGAGGACCTCGAGGCGACGGTTAAGCTCTCAGAACTACTCACGACCAGGTACAAGGCGAGGATACACGCCCACTACTACCTGCCCCTTCCAGGTACGCCCCTATCAGGCATGGAGCCCGAGAGGCCCCCTAGGGATGTCCTTAGGAGGCTATATAGGCTCCTGGGCAGGGGCCTCCTGTATGGAGACTGGTTGAAGCAGTATAAGCTCTCCTGGACGATGGTTGAGCTGTACGAGAAAGGCGTAATTGTTGGGTTGAGGGGTTACGCCTCGATGAAAAAGTGTAGAGGCGCCCCTATTAGGCCCTACCCATCCTCTCCTTTAGCTTCTTGATTAGTACCGGGATGAACTGGTAGAGGTCCGCTACCACACCGTAGTCGGCGTGCTTGAATATCTGGGCGCTCTTGTCCTTGTTTATGGCTACTATGATCTTGGAGTCCGTTATACCAGCTATGTGCTGTGGCGCACCACTAATGCCTATAGCTATGTAGAGCTTGGGTGCTACCTTCTTGCCGCTAAGGCCGACCCAGTGGTCCTCGCTCAGCCACTTGAGGTCAGCCGCTATAGGTCTCGAGCATCCTATCTGGGCTCCTAGCAGCTCGGCTAGCTCGAATGCGAGCTTTAGGTCCTCCTTCTTCTTGAAGCCGCGGCCGACACTTACTATTATCTCGGCCTCCTCGAGGTTCACACCGCCCTTAACCTTCTCCTGCCTCCCAACGACCTTCACGGTGGGCTCTACTTCGACCTTGAGCTCCTCCACGCTTCCCCCGCCCTTCTTCTCCGCCGGCTTAGTCTTCCGGGGAGCCAGCAGTACTACGGCGGGAAGCGGAGCCTTCTCGGCTGCAATTGCCCTGGCGCTTAGGGCGCCCCTCTTGTACCTCACATAGTCCTCCCCAACTTCGACGTCGTAGGCCTCTGTTGTCATGGGTAGATCATAGAGGCCAGCGAGTCTCGACATTATGTCTCTGTTATTCTTCGTCGATACACCGGCCACTATCGAGGGCTTCTCAACCTCATAGAGCTTCTTGAGGGCAGCGAACACTACATCCACAACATCGCTGTCGAGCTTGTAGACCTTGACACCATACTCGGCTATGGCGTCAGCCTGAGCGGCAGCCTTTCCGTATGCCAAGACGGCGGCATCACCAGCCGAGGAGAAAGCACCTAGAGCCTCGCCTGCATCCCTCTCCGAGGACGCCACTATCAAGACCTTAGCCATACCCATCACCCCCCTTAGAGCTGAAGCACACCCTCCTTCACTAGGTAGTCTATGAGTTTATCGGCTATCTCCTCCAGAGTGTCGCCCTCTATTATTATCTGCTTTCTCTTAACAGCAACAACCCTGAGCTCCTCGATTACCCTCTTAGGCTTCACAAGGCCCTCCACGTCGGCCGCCTTAAGGGTCTTCTGGGGTTTCTTTGAAGCCCTCCTGATCTGCAACAGGGTTGGTGGGCGCGGCTGGTTAATCTCCCTGGTGACGCTCACCACCGCAGGTAGGGGGGCTTCAACTGTTTCCAAGTAGTCCTCCAGGTCCCTCTCAGCCACTATCTTGCCATCCTTGACTTCTATCTTCCTCGCAAAGCTCACGTATGGGAGCCCTAGCTTAGCGGCCACCCTCCCAGCGATCTGGCCCGTGAAACCGTCTATTGTGGCCTCGCCGGCCAGTATGAGGTCGGGGTTCAGTCCCTCCTTCTTAATAATGCCTACTATGGCGCTGGCCGTGGTTACCGGGTCTCCCGGCACTATCTCGTCGTCTGCCAGTATATAGGCCTCGTCAACCCCCTTCGCTAGAGCCTCCTGTACGGCCATCTTTAGGTCCTTACTCCTCTTGGCCACGGGACCCCACGTCAGTATAGTTATACTATAGACCTTCCCTCCCAGTATGCTCTTCAGCCTGCTGGCCTCCTCCACAGCGTTCCTGTCGATATCGCTGATCTTAAGCGACATGGCATCGATATCCACTGTGCCGTCAGGCTTTGACCTTATAGTCTCGGGGTTCAGCGCTGCCTTTACTAGCACCACTATGTCTCCCATCACGGGGCACCGCGGTGAGGAGGGGGTGAACCCCCTTTTTAGCGGCGGGCCGTGAAATGCTAGTTGGTACTAGCGAGTCCTTTTTAAAACCTCCACCTCCTAGAAGTAGCTCCTCATGACTTGGACGTATTTTAGGCCATTAACCTCCAGGACGGAGCGAGGAT
Organism: Acidilobaceae archaeon; assembly: GCA_027039295.1. Classification (GTDB taxonomy): domain Archaea; phylum Thermoproteota; class Thermoprotei_A; order Sulfolobales; family Acidilobaceae; genus Calypsonella. The sequence goes on along the minus strand of JALWEW010000094.1, from coordinate 6,399 downwards.
CAACGACGCCAAGTTCTATGCCTAGTTGGACAGCTCTGCACCCGGCCAGTATAACGTAGTCGTGACTCGCTATGACCTTAATGGCCTCGGTCTCATCAATAAGCCTTCCCCCATAAAAGGAGCGTGACAACGATATAGTGATGCCAGAGTTGGGATCCCGCTCAACTCTGCCCAGGGCCTCCTCGTCAACGAGAGATGCTATCCTGTAGGCCCCCACATCCACTATCCTCAGATAGTATCTGCCACTACTCTCCGAGCATGACCCAGCGTTTCCTCCTGGCGTCATAGTACACTTGACCCCCCTCACGCAGGGCCTGAAATAGCCTCCCGTACTCCCCTAGGGCTTTAGCTGCCTCCACAGCATCAGCCGTGTCTAGAGACGCCAATAGGGCCTTAAACTCTTCCAGCGAGTCCCTCGTCATCACCGCGAAGTCGCCTCCAGCGTCGAGGACCACTAGGCCCTCGGCCACTGCTTCCGCCCTGAGCCTATGGGGGCTCATACCTAGGCGGGCGCGGGCCTCGCTGGCCATCACGAACCTAAGCTCCCTCAGCACGCGCCTGAGCCTCTGGGCTTGGCTGCGCCTAGACTCCCTGGATGATGACGATAAAGCCTGGGCACGCCGGAGCGCCTGCAACTCTCCCAGCACTACGTCAATGCGGCGCATGCACTCGGAGCGCAGCTCCTCGAGCGCGCTCCGCAACTCCTCCACACTGGCCTTCAACTCCTCGAGTTGGCGCCTAACATCGACTGGGCCGTATTGATCCACGCTCCCGCGCCTTCCCCCTGTTAGAAACTCGTCTATGCGCCTACCCAATCGCCCCTCTCCAGGCTGGCGTGGATCGGGGGGAGGAGAAAAGGGATTAAGGGCTCTCAAGGAAGGCGGTGGGCCTTACGCCTGCACCACCCTATCGGTGAATACCTTGAATGGGTCCACGAGGGGCTTGCCCTCATAGTGGACTGGCCTAGTGGCTGGTGGATGCTCCAGGTAGCCCGGCATTATCTTCTCTATCCTCGCATCGAAGGGCTCCTTCGTTAGGTCTCTGTAGATTATGCCTAGAGGTATGCGGTCTCCCCACTCCATGGCCTTGGCTATTGCCCTGGCAACCTTCTCGCTTCTCTCCTCAGGGCTCTTGATTGTCGCGTCATAATCTGGCTCTTGCTCGTCGATGTAGTATATCCTCTGCTCGTACCACTGCTGCGTCATGACGTTGTTATATGTCGGGCATGGCTGCAGTACGTCGATGAATGCGGCACCGCGGTGCTTTATCGCCTCCTTGATGATATCCTTGAGTTTGTCCACGTGGTAGGCGTAGGCCCTGGCCACGAAGGTGTAGCCTGACGCTATGGCTAGTAGTAGGGGGTTCAACGCGTCCTGTATATTGGGGGCCCTCAGGGCTTTCGTCTGGACCCATGCTGGCAGGGTGGGCCCTGCCTGCCCCTTCGTCAGGCCGTAGACTGCGTTGTCGTGCATTACAACAGTGATGTCAGCGTTCCTCCTGCCGAGGGCCACGAAGTGGGCCGCCCCTATGCCTAGTAGATCGCCGTCACCACTCATCACGAGCACGGTTAGGTGGGGGTTGGCCAACTTGATGCCGGTGGCCACAGGTATGGGTCTGCCGTGTATGGTGTGGACGCCGGTTACATTGATGTAGTAGGGTATCCTGCTGCTGCAGCCTATCCCTGAGACCACTACAGTCTTTGCTGGGTCGAGGTCTAGCTCCGCGAACGCCTTGAACGCGGCTGTGAGTATTCCATAGTTCCCGCAGCCGGGGCACCACTGGACCCAGGCGGGGCTCCTATACTCGAGCCAGCTACGCGCCATCCGACACCACCACCCTCTCAACATTATTCTCTAGGATCTCCTTCACGGCCCTCACTATCTCCTGCTCCTGGAGGGCCCTACCAGTAAACTTCTGGATCACGTGGGGGGCCTTGTGGCCCGTGAACATCCTTATGGCAAGGCTCGTCTGTGCCAGCATGTTATAGTCGACCACAGCGACCCTCGAGGCGGACTTGAATGCTTCGTCGATGGTCCTTACTGGGAATGGGATGAAGGTCTTTATGTGCACGTACCTTACCTTGATGCCCTCGTCCTCTAACTTCTCCATAGCGTCCAGCACGGGGCCCTTCACGGTTCCCCAGCTTATGATTGTTATATCAGCGTCCGAGGATCCGTACACCTTTACTCTCTCATCCTCTGGGATGCCCCTCTCTATAGCATCAAGCTTCTTCAGCCTCTTCTCGACCATGGCGTTCCGCACCTCTGGATCCTCTATTGCATAACCGTACTCGGTGTGCTCCAGGCTGGAGTTGAGCTGCTTCGCGAAGCCCACCGGCACCCTCGGGCTTATGCCGTCCTCCGTGAGCTTGTACCTCAGGTACTCGCCACCGCTCCACTCGTAGGAGAGCTTACCCCTATCGATCGTTATCGAGTCTAGATCAAACCTGTCGAGGCTCTTGGTGGACGCGGCCAGAGTCTTGTCTACTAGGTGTACTACTGGTATCTGGAACTTCTCTGCCCAGTTGAGCGCCTTTATGGCATCGTAGAATGCCTCCTCGTGGTCCCCACTAGCCACCACGATCTTCACGGCATCGCCGTGGCCAGCGAACATGGCGTGGAGAAGGTCCTGCTGTCCCGTCCTCGTAGCCATTCCCGTGCTCGGCCCGGCCCGCTGCCATATGGTTATAACAACGGGGGCCTCCATTATGTAGGCCATACTTATGGCCTCGTTCATGAGTGCGAAGCCCGGCCCGCTGGTTGTTGTGGCGGACCTCGCACCGGCGAGCGCCGCGCCAATCGCCATGTTTATGGCCGAGATCTCGTCCTCGGTCTGAATCACGGCTACACCGAGCTTCTCTAGTCCAACTTTCTCAGCCAGCTCCTCTCTGACCTCTACCAGCCTGTGACCCTCCATGTACAGTGCCTCATCGGCGGCTGGCGTTATTGGGTAGTAAGTCTGCACCGTTAGCCCGCCTACAACCTTGCCCATTGCCACCACGTCGTTGCCGCTAGCAACCATCCTAACCTTGCCCTTGTGCGGGCCGTCGGGTAGATTGCCGAGGCCGTAGGACTCCTCCACGTAGTCATACGCTATATCAGCTGCTATCTTATTGGGCTCTATAACCCTTGTCTTGCCCGCGAAGTAAGCCTCGATGGCACGATGCACGTACTCCTTCTCTACACCCAGGAAGGCCAGGGCGGCGGAGAGGCCTACAACATTGGCCGCCCTGGCAACCGAGACGACTGATCTCCCACTCTTCTCGGCGACCTCCTTTATAGCGGCCTTGAGGTCTATGCCTAGGAGCTTAGCCCCGCGGGACTCGAGGTACTTAACGGCATCAGCAACAGTGTCTCCGAGGCCGTGCTGCGAGAGCTTGGCCTTCACGCGCTCCTTAAGGGGTCCCGGCATTGGGGCTATCCTGTCCACCCGAGTCTTCAGGGTGCTGGTGTCGTAGACGAAGATGCCGCCCTCCCTAACGTCGTCCATATGAGTGAAAACGCTCTCTGCATCCAATGCTACGACTGCATCAACAGGCAGGCGGGGGCTGCGGGCGACGGTGTCGCGTATCCTTATGTTGAAGTAGCTATGCGCCCCTATAATATTGCTGTGGTACTCACGTACGCCGAAGATGTCATAGCCCTTCATAACCAGTGCCCTGACCCCTATCTGCCCCGCCGACTCTATGCCACCGCCCTGCGGGCCTCCTATTAGCAGGGCTAGGTCTACCAACTCCAACCTCCCCTTCCAACCTCTATTCTGAGGCGCCTACGATTTCCTCCCTAACATCTGGGTCCACATAGGCTGACTCATACAGCGCCTCTCCCCTCTTTAAATATTCTAGTGCCTCCTCCCACGAGACCCTCCTCCTACAAGAGTTGCACCAGTAGAAGCGGCCCTCCTTTACCTTCAGGGGCTCCCACCTATCACAGGAGTCGTCCTCGCTGGTTATCTTACCCCAGAGAGTGCAGTAGCCCACGATAGGGTAGTGAAAATGGGGCCTCCACCACCTGCACGTGGCACACCTCCTCTCACGCTCCATATTTTCTGGCACTTCCCAAGCACCTCCCCACGGAAGCCTTGAGTGCTAGCGCCGAGATAAAAACGAGGCCGATGGCGGTCCCCATAAGAGGCTGTCTAGATTAAGCAATGTATTACTCCCCGTCATCGCCTCCAGGGGCTCCCCGGTGGTCGGCTCCTCATAGCCAAAAGGCGTTCGGAGCACCGGGCTCTATGAGTCCCCTTCGCCAAGGCGAAAAATAAGCGTTGCACCCCACGGAGAAGGGCATGGGGGCAGTGGTGAGCCTGGAGGGTATGATCCTCGAGGCGCTATCGAGGGTCATAGCGAGGCTCGACGCCCTCGATAGGAGGATCGAGGATCTCAAGAAAGACCTAGAGGCGTTTGCCTCCACGGTATACACGCAATGCGCCTCCGAGTATCTAAACTCGAAGCTAACGCGGACCGGCTTGCCGGCAGGCGTTGATGCGATTGCAAAGACCGAGAAGGCACTCTACATCATTAAATTCAAGATAAGAGCGTCCCGTATCGATGCGGAGAAGCTCGAGAGGGTGGCGCCCCATGTTGCAGCGTTAACAGGCCTTGCAGAAGAGAGCTTAGAGTATGTACCACTAATAGTAACAAGCCGCTTCGAGGGCGAGCCCCCGCCAAGCGTTAGGGTAATAATATGCTGAGTGCATCGCCCCCAACGCCGCTGGATGGGAAGGCTTAAATGGGCTGGCCGAGGTGCACTCCTCAACAGGGAGGCCTGGGCCCGTAGCTCAGCCAGGATAGAGCGCCGGCCTCCTAAGCCGGTGGTCGGGGGTTCAAATCCCCCCGGGCCCGCCACACAAGGCGCCCCCAGGGCTCCTGGAACCGCTCTGGCTCCTCGAGAGCCTATACTCTACGGCTCAGAGGCTGTTTAAGCGCGAAGAGATGCCGCGGGATGTCGGTGGCGGTGTATGGCTTTCGAGGAGAAGGCGCCCAGCTATGACGAGTGGTTCTTGAAGAATAGAAATGTGCTCTACTCCGAGGTGCGTCTCATCAAGTATTTCCTGGAGAAGTATTGGGTCGGTAGATCGCTCAGCGTTGGTTGCGGTAGCGCGCTCTTCGAGAGCATACTCAGAGAGATGAATATGGGATCAGGATAACCCATTGCCTGGAGCCTGCTGAGGGCATGGCAAGAATAGCTGAGAGTAGGGGCTTCAAGGTTGACAGAGGACGCGCCGAGGAGCTGCCTTACCCGGACGGGTACTTCGATACGGTTATACACAATGGTACAATCCATTACGTCGAAGACCCGCTTAAGGCTATGAGGGAAGCGTATAGGGTTCTGAGGAGTGGGGGCCAGCTTATAGTAGCGTGGGTCGCGGGCGAGGGCTCCTATGGCATCCTCTACCAGCTCGCAGGCACTCTAGGTAGCTGGGAGCCCCTGCGTAGGATAGCGCCCGAATACCCGTACCCAATAGAGTTCATACGCGAGGCCAAGAGATGGCCGACGGCGGGTGAGGTTAGAGAACTCGTGGAATCGGCAGGCTTTACTGGGATCGAGTTCGCCCAAACATTAACTATGCATCCGAAATACTCTAATAACTACATCAAGGATCCCATTGAAGGCTTCGATAGAGGGGACTATGTAGCGTTGCGGGCCGTGAAGCCCTAAGATCCAGCCTCTTTCAGGAACTCGCTGAGTATATCGACGCACTCTTTCGCTTTGGCTTTGAGTGCTTCCCAGTCAGCCTCTATTATCTTCCTGGGTCTACCGGGTCTCTTGCGTAGCCCCCTCTCCTTTTCCGACCTGACGACGCCCAAGGCCTCTAGCTCGTTTACCATACGGGATATTGTCGGGTAACTCACCTTGAGCACATCCACTAGATCCCTTACTGCTACCTTCTTCTCGTCGCTCCTCGCGAGGGCAGCGAGCATCTTGCCGACCAACTCTGGATCGCCTACGCCTAGGCATCTCGCCAGGTAGACATACTTCACTTCCTCACTTATGCCCCCTCACCTCCTCGCGGAATCGGGGAAAAAGCAAGCCTTTTTAATATGCAATAAGGTATAGTAAATATAATCTCGCCTGTAATTTTTAAACTACCATAACTCCTCAGGTGCCATATTACGCGACCATTGCCATGATACCCTCTCTAATTATGGATACGGCGAAGCCAGCCATTATCAAGCTCATGAATTTGTCCACGAGCGAGATCCCATACTCGCCCAGAAGTCCGACTAGACGTGAGCTGTAATAGAATATAGGGTAGGCTATGCCTATGTTTACCACAGCGCTGAGGAGCGCAGTCGCGTAGCCGTAGGAGTATTTTATGTATAGCAGCGTCGAGATGCTTCCAGGACCCGCTAGGAGCGGGACGGCGAGGGGGACTATAGCCCCCCTCCCGCCCTCC
>JALWEW010000093.1 GCA_027039295.1 Acidilobaceae archaeon | reverse complement strand
AACAGTATAATAGGAGCCCTCCTGCTATCCAGGTACAACGCTGATATAGCGGTAATCATCAGGCCCAACGGGGCCATCTCCCTCAGGAGCCGGAGAGTGGACGTCCAGATCATAGCAAAGGAGCTAGGCGGGGGAGGACACCCGAGGGCAGCGGGGGCCCGCGTGAAGATAGGGCTACTAACGAGGCTCTTGTCACTCTTCTACCCCAAGGCCCTGCCGAGGAGGGTCGCCTCCCTAATACTAGCCAAGGCGTCCTCCCTCGGCATCTGCGGGGGCCCGCGTGGAAGCACTATTACCTCAGGGCCAACTGGATAAGGTAGAGGCCAGCTTCGGGGCCGGTGTTCCCAGGCTTGAGGGGCAGGAAACCCGTAGCCAGGGCCGCAGCCTGCCTGCTATTGGCGGCAGCGCTGCTAGCGCAGATACCCGCTGCTAGCGCCTCCGAGCCCAGGCACCCAGAGATAATCGGAAACGTGCTACCCGTATTCACTTTCAACTCATCGAGCGTCCTCAGGGCCATACTCTCCACGGCCCAGGCCCTTGCATCGGACGCCTACATGATGACGCTCGACTTCTACAACGCCACACTGACGCTTAATGATAAGGGCGGGATCCTAGTGCTGCGCGGGGATCCCGCGATAGCTTACACTCCCCGCTCCAACGCCGTGGGGGCTGTTAACGCCTCAACGCACCTAGCGGTGATCCCAGGCGTTGTCATCAAGGGACGCTATTACCTTGACTACCTAACCGTGGAATCCCTTCTACTCGACGCCGCAACAGCCGTGGCTAGAAGGGACTTCCACTCATACCTGGCGATCTCGGCAATAGCGACCCGCCTACTAGGGCTGCTCAACTCGTCCGCCCACCCTACCGCCTCGGCCACGTACATGGCAGTCTCCATGCTCGAGATCAAGGCCGCCGGCAACTGCTCCAGGGCCCTAGCTGACGCTGCGAGGCTCCTGCTCAGCCAGGGCGAGTCGCCGAGCATAAGCACCCTGGAGGGCGACGTGGGCTCGAGGCCCTACGCCCTCTACCACGTTAAGGCTCAGGGGTTACCAACGGTCAGCGTAATCAATGGATACGAGATAGTCCCCCCCTGCTACGCGGTACTCAACTACACCGTAGTACAGGTTACGAGCACCTACGTTAGCGCATACGAGAGCCTCGAGGCCTACGCGCTCCTCCTTTTAGCCAGTATACAGCCCCTAAGCGCTAGGATGGAGCAGTTCATAAGCATCAGAGCCTCCTCGGCCACCCCACTCATAGTAGGCAACGCCTCCTCCACAAGCCCGACAGAGCCCGGGGCCACATACCCGGAGGGAGGCGTGTTCCTCCCCTCGCTCAACTCTAGCTATGCGAGAATCCTAAGAGAGATAGCCCAGCGGGTAGCACCATCGCCCTCGGGCATGGCGGCACTCATCTCGAGCGGCGCCCGCGAGAGCCCGGGTGGCGAGGTGAACCTAGGCGAGATACTGTCAGCACTCAGCGAGGGCAGCGCAGGGTTCTCGTCGAACCTGAGGCTGCCAGCCATAAGGGTGCCAGGCACGCCCCTCGGGGCCCCAGCCCTCGGCGGAACCACCATTGGGAGTAGCCTGGCGAGGCTGCTTTTGCTGGGCGGCATCGCGGCTTTGATAGTGGCTGTAGCGATACACGAGGGAGTCCACAGGAGCGTCAGGAGATCCCTAAGGAGGCTCTACGAGGGAGTGGTCGCAGCCGTCTATAGAACAGCCTATAGCGGGGATGCCCGGGGACCCCTGCGATGCTACCTCTACGCTCTAAGCGTCTCGTCCAGGCTAGCCAGGCCGAAGAAACCCTCAGAGACGCCCAGGGAGTACCTGGCCAGGGTCGCCTCTAGGCTCCCCTACAGGGCTAGGAGGCTGCTCGAAGCCGCGACTAGGGCCTACGAGGCCTACCGCTACGCTGGCAGGGAGGAGGGGGTCCCGGAGGAGTGCAGGTGAGGTAGGAGTGAGGCTTAGGGCCTCCTACGTGGCGCTCATAATGATAGTAATAGCGCTAAATGCCGCCCTAGAGGCGGTGCCTAAGGACGTAGTGATTAGCACCGGCTTCAACCCACTATCAGCCTCGCCGAGAAACCCGGGCCCCTACGGGACGAGCGATCTCGTTGCGCTCCTGAGGAGCGAGGGCTTCAAGGTACTCGTTGTGGCGTCGCTCCAGGACCTCCCATACGCCCTCCCCGATAGGCCCGGCCGCCTAGTGATAAGCGTCATCGCGCCCGACCGCATCAGCCCGAGTGAGAGGGAGGCCCTCCTGAGGCTGGCCAGGCAGGGTAACGTCTCCATCCTCGTAGCCACCGAGAACACGGAGAATATCTCCACCAGCATAGTGGAGGATTTATCGCTAATCAAGTGCGGAGCCCCAGTGTTCCTCCCGGCGGTCTCGGCGGCCCCCTACAGGATCCTTTACAACGCCACGGGGGACTCAGCCCTCGTGGTAGGCCTTCCAGGCGAGGGCCGGGTCGACGTTGTCGCCACCGGCTACGTGGCGCCAGTCATACCGGGCCCTCCTAGGGCAGCTACTGAGGCGTTGCAGGCAGCGAGGCTACCCCCCCAGTTGGTGCCGCCCATCCGCCGCGGCGGGGTTTACGTCGTCGCCGAGGCGGTCCTACCCGCTAGCGCGGCCTCGGAACCCTTTGTGCCCCAGCGCTTCACGGCGGGGATAGCCTGCGGGGGCGATGGGGGAGCCCTTGTAGTAATAGGGGACAGCACGATATTCACGAACATGCTCATAGGCTCGAGCGGGAGGCGCTACGCCGACCTGGCTCTCAGCATCTACAGGTACCTAGCCGGGGGCAGGCGGGCGACGGTGGTCTTCATCGCAGACCTGTACTCCAGCAAGTCTTACTCCCTAGCATTGAAGTTCCACCCCAGCATGCTACTCACGGCGGCGGCGCTGAAGTACAAGTCGCTCGAGGCGACCCTAGCGTCCTACCTGGCGCTCCACCCGGCGGGGGCGCTGGGGGTGCTGGCAGGCCTCTCCCTCGCAGCCTACGCGGCCATACCTAGGGAGCTGCGCGCGAGACCATCCAGGCGCTGGCGCCGCCGGAGGAGGCTCAAGGGACCCCCAGCATTCATCGGTGGCGGAGCCCCAGCGCTTCCCCCGGGCCCGAGGTATTCCGTGGAGGAGGTATGTGTCGCCGCAGACGGGATCCTCAGGTCACACCTGGGCTTCGGGCTCGCAGAGGCCTATTCGAGGCCCACACTGCTAGATACTATTAGGGACCCTGAAATCCGCAGTCTCGTAGCTGAGCTATTAGGCCTCTGCGCGGAGGCCAGGAGGGGCGGGCTGTGGAGGAGGCTCGCGGGGGCCCTAGGCCTAGATAAGTCTAAGAGGATGAGGGCCTCCAGGCTGCTGGAGATGCTGGCCTCCAGGCTCGGGGCAGGGTAGTGCGTGGCGCCAGTGGTGTGCCAGGATGCGGGACGAGTCTAGCTCCTTCGGAGAGCTAACTACGGCTAGGGTGGGCGAGGCGCGTCGTCTGGTAGAGAGTATCGCAGCCGAGATATCGAAGGTGGTTGTGGGCAAGGAGGAGGAAGTGAAGCTGATACTGGCTTCGCTCATAGCGGGGGGCCACGTCCTACTCGAAGGCGTCCCCGGCGTGGCTAAGACCACCATAGCTAGGGCGCTAGCCTCGGCTACGGGCTTGGAGTGGAAGAGGATACAGTTCACCCCGGACCTCCTACCTAGTGACATAATCGGTGTTATGGTGCTCGACAGAAGGACGGGGGAGTTCAGGTTCCGCAAGGGCCCGATATTCGCTAACATTGTGTTGGCTGATGAGATCAACCGGGCGAGCCCTAGGACGCAGAGCGCCCTCCTCGAGGCGATGCAGGAGAGGCAGGTCACCGTCGAGGGCGTGACCTACAAGCTGCCCGAGCCATTCATGGTCATAGCGACGATGAACCCGGTCGAGTTCGAGGGGGTCTTTCCGCTCCCCGAGGCACAACTAGACAGGTTCCTAGCCAAGATAGTGATAGACTACCCGAGCCGCGACGAGCTTATAGAGATCGTCAGGAGACACGACGTCATAGAGGAGTGGCCTGTCAGGAGCGTGGCCACTGCGGATCAGATACTCGAGTTGATGATGACCGCTAGGGGTATCTACGTGGACGACGTGATCCTAGAGTATATAGCAGACATAGTCGAGGCCACCCGTAGGCACCCCCTCCTAAGGCTCGGCGCCTCCCCGAGGGCCGCCATAGCCCTAGCCAAGCTGTCGCGGGCACTAGCGCTGATCGAGGGTAGGACCTATGTGCTGCCGGACGACGTCAAACGCGTGGCAAAACCCGTGTTGAGGCATAGGATAACCTTGAAGCCCGAGGCCGAGATAGAGGGCAACGTGACGCCAGATGACATAGTAGACCAAGTCCTAGCCGAGGTGCCGACACCTAGCCCACCCGCTAAGCCCCTCTAGCCCTCCCGGGGGGCCCTCCTTGGTGGGCGTCAGCGTAACCTGGCGCCTGGCCTCGCTAGTGGCTGCATCCGCAGGCCTGGTTGGCGTCTACGCCTACACGCTAGGCCAGGCTCCGTGGGCCCTCGCGCTGGCGGCTGCGTTGATGGGGCTGGCACTCGCATCCTACCTCTACGGCAAGGCGGTCTGGAACGCCCTCCAGGGCCTAGAGGTTAAGCGCCGCATAGAAGGTTCCCTGGTCGAGGGCCTCGAGGCGCGTGTAATACTCGAGGCTAGGAACCTAGCGCACGTGCCGCTCCTGGCTATTACACTCGAGGACACACCGCCGAGGCTCTTCAGGCCCCTCGAGGAGCCCCGGGCCATCCTCTTCCTGGCACCCGGTGGGAGCGCTAGCTTCGAGTACAGGGTGATACCAATGTCCGGCCGTCACAGCTTCGGCGAAGTCCGCCTCCGCGCCAGTGACCCCCTAGGCCTAGTTGAGGCGGAAGCGGTCATCGCAGGCGTGGAGAGGGAGAGCGTGCGGGTAGCACCTAGGGTTGCCTATACAAGGGTACTCCAGAGGCTCAGGGCGGCGATGCCATATGCCGGCTCATCGGCGCGTAGTGCTGGGTGGGGGACCGCGTTCTACTACCTGAGGGATTACGTGGAGGGCGACGATGTTAGGAAGATCGACTGGAAGGCCCTAGCGAGAACGGGCAAGCTCATGGTGAAGCAGTTCGAGGCCGAGGAGGCAGTCCACGTGGCACTAGTCCTCCTCGTGAGCGGCGACATGCTCTACGGGCCCTACGGTGATACAATGTTCGAGGAGTCCCTCAGGCTAGCGGCGGCCCTCTCCGCGTTCTATCTAGCCCAAGGCGACCTCGTAGACCTGGTTGTCTACGACGGCTCTGGATCCCCTAGGCTAGCCAGGAGGCTGTGGGGGAGGAACTCCATACTATCAGCCCTAAGGGTGATCTCCGACACCCCACCAGAGGCCCCAGAGGATCCCGCCCCCTACATAGAGTTCTTGGAGAGGAGGCTGCCAGCCCTCCTCTACCCCGGCGGCTACTACGTCGTGCTGATCACATCACTCAACGACGTAGTGGCGAGCCTATCATCGCCGGGAGCCCTAAGGGGGTTCTGGAGCGTCGCGAGGGGCGGGGTAGTCCTCCACGTCTACAAGCCGCTTTACTCCCCCGAAGCCCTGGGGAGCATCCTCGATAGGGTTAGGGTCGTGGAGAAGGCCCTCCGCGAGGCAGAGGCCCTTAGGAGGGCCCTAAGAAGCCATGGTATGACGTATGCCCTCGTGGGCCCAAAGACTAACCTGCCAGTCCTCCTGACGAGGCTGAGCACCCATGGCCGCCGCCTCTAAGGCGTTGAGGGCCAGGTACTCGGAGGCAGCCTACGCTGCATGCATAGCCCTAGCCAGCCTCTGGGGGGTCCGCCTCTACTGGTACCTCAAAATGATGCACCCAACAAACCCAGGCTACGCCCTCGCACTAGCAGCGGTAGCGGCGCTCCTAGCCCTAGCTGGCGCTGAGTGGCTCTACCCCCTCCTGCCAGTGCTAGGCATCGCAGCCCTCCTGGCAGGAGCCGGCGCGATCCACGGTGCAGTGGGTGCTAGAGTAGTATTTGACGTCCTCGGCGGCCTGGCCCTCTCAGCTGCTCTAAGACACCTGAGGGAGATCCGCGCTTCCACGCGAATCCGCTGGGGCGGCGGTACCCTTCACTGGGTGGCTTCGATGCTGGTAGCGGCGGCGGTCATCGTAGGTGTGCCCCTAGCCGTAGAAGAGGCCACCGCGAAGTCGATGGAGGCCGCATTGTCTAGCATATCGAGGCTCCCCTACACGCTTAGAGAGTTCTATACAACCCTGGCCACGACGAGGTTAGGCCTGGGTATCCTATCAGCAGTAGTCCTAGCCCTGGTCTTGAGGGTGTCATACTGGCTCTCCTCACCACTACTCGAGGCGGCCACCGCCAACCCCTCCTCCGCTAGGGAGGAGCTGGCGGATATACTCGGGCATGAGGCGGACGCGGCCTATAACGCGCCGCCCGAGGCAGCCAGGTACATACTCATGGCCGCCTCAACGGCGCTGTCACTAGCCTTCGTACCCCTCATAGGCGCCCTGGCATCCCTCGTCGAGGAGGCGCTAGCCCAGCTTATAGGGGGCTACTCGAAGCTCACAGCGTTACTCCTCTCCATAGCCGTGTACAGCCTTGTCTGGGCGCTACTTAGGAGGAGCCTCAGAGCCATGGCTCCGAGGAGCCTCCGCGAGGAGGCCACGCTCCCTGGCAGGCAAGGCCTCCCGGCCCCTTCGGGGCCGCTTGCCAGAGCCGCCCTGGCAGCACTCGCGAAGCGCCTCCTCCTGGGAGCGGCGCTCGGCGTGCTAGCTGCCCTGGCCGTGCAGACCATGATCCTACTCGCCACCGGAGTCCCCCCAGGGAGGGCGATCACAGCATCGCTGGAGGGCCTCAGGACGGCGCTGGGTAGTGCTACCTACGCGGATAGAGCATTCGCTGGGGCGGAGGCCTACGCGGAGTCCTACTCGAACTACCTATCATCCTACGTGAAGAGCCTCGACGCCCTCATGTCCACGCTCATAAAACTCTTCTGGGGCCGCTAGAGGAGGCGGGGCACCGGGGTATTGGCTGGCGCCGACAGATGTAGCCTGGCAGCGATCATCATAGCCGGGATCGTCGCGCTGGTAGCCCTAGGCTCGGGGATCTTCTTCCTGGTGGAATCGGTGGGCCTACTGGCAACGCAGCCCCCCCGCGTCACGGCGTCTATTATGGCCGCTATAGTAGGCCTCGCACTACTCTCGGCAGCGACAACTGTCTCAAGGCTCCTACTCCTCGCTAGGGCGGCGAGGGCAGAGGAGAAGCCCTCCAGGCAGTGAGGGCCCTCATGCCAGGGTTCGCACACCGCATCACCGGCCTTCTCCTCAGCAGCGGCAGAGCCTAATCCTCGGGCCCTCCATTGGTGGTGGTGGGGCGTCTTAATGAGTGTATACATGCAGGATGGGGTTGTCTACGAGTTCATAGCCGTCCCCTGCGGGGCCCGCTACACGACGCCCCTTGGGCTCCACTGGGGCCCAATACCCTGGGCTAGGGTCTACCGCTCGACGAGGCTCCACGCGCTCATAGAGGAGGGGGTGGTCGAGCGGATGATACTCTACTCCCCCCTCGACCCCCGCGACTTCATATTAAGCATAACCCATGAGCTGGACGCTTTACTGGGAGAAGAGTGTAGGCCCCCCAAGCCCTACGCGGTGGTCTATGAGTGCACTCCGAGGATCGAGAGGAGCACCAGTGATTACATTGACATAGCCTGCCCTGGGAGGCTTAAGCCAGGCACCCCTACACCCTACACGAGACTCTACGGGGCTATAGTTGAGGCCTTAGTGCTGGCGAGCAAGCTCGGGGCGGGTGTCATAGATGAGGGGTTTGCACGTGCTTGCATGCAATGCTGCAACTGGACCCTCCAGAGAGTACATAGTGGAGGGCAGGAACCTATGGCCCTGCAGGAGCTACTGCGAAGCGCCCTCAGGCGTCTATGCGGCGATCGCTGCCTCGAGGAGGGCATATGAGGAGATCGTGGCGGCCACCTTCGGCTACCCCAGGCATAGGGAAGTGTACAGCGCCAGCCTCGCAGCCCAGCTAGCAGGCCCGGGATGCGAGGGCCTCTGCAGGGGCCTCCGAATCCTCCGTGACTCGCTCAGGGCCTCTAGGGCATGCGTAGCGACACCCGCCGGCGCATGCGGGGGCCCGCATGATGTGCTGCTTATCGCAGACTCGGCGGCCCAGGAGGGTGGTGGAGCCGACACCCGGGAGAATCGCATTATCTTGGTAACGGACCTCGACGGGGGATTCGAGGCCCTCGCCAGGCTCTCCCGGCATGTCCTCTGCGTTGCAGTACACGCCCACGGCGATAACATGTGGCTCCACCCGTTCCTACCCGCGCTCCGGGCGCGGTGCATCATAGTAACCTCGCAAGTGGAGGCTCCCACAGGCTTGGGCGTGCTCGGGCCCTTCGGATACACCGATGGAGACAGGGCTATCCTACTAGCCATGGCTCTCGGAGCTTCTAGGGTGGAGACCCTCTGGGGCGGTAGCCTGCGGGCTAAGGCCTGGGGCGACTCTGAAGTGAAGGAGTTAAAGCTATCCGTTGCGAGGCGCCTAATCGAGGTATTCTCGGATGCCCTTGGCTATAGGTGCGAGTGGACGCCGGTAGACTGATGTGTGGGTGAATTGAAAAGGAAAGGCTTAAGTAGGACTGACGCCTACTGTATTATGGTGTCGGCGTCTCATGCACCCTTCGAGGGTAAGCCTGGCCCCCATCTCGAGAGTGATGAAGAGCCCTATAACAGTCTCACCACACGAGTCGGCGACGAGAGTTAGAAAGCTCTTTAGGGATACAATGGCTAGGGTTATCGTGGTAATCGACGAGCGCGGAAGGGCGATTGGTTGGGTGAAGAGGTCTGACATCTTATTGATAACAAGCACGAAGAGTGAGGCCACAGCCTCTGACATCATGGAGGACATACCCTTCACGCTCTCCGAGAATAACACGCTAGGCGATGCCTTCAAGCTCATGACGAAGTATGATGAGTGGTACGGTATAGTCGTGGGATCCTCCTGGGCGCTTAGGGGTATAGTGGGCATGGAGGATATCGTGCGCTTGGGCCTCGAGACCTCGAGAGACCTCCTCGAGAAGGCTAGGGTATCCGATTACATGACGAGGAGTGTTGTATACGTTAAACCCGACGACCGCGTGGCCGCGATATGGCGCCTGATGGCCTCACTAGGCTACGCAGGGCTCCCTGTGGTTAACGATAAGGGGAAGCTCGTAGGCATAATAACGCAGTATGACCTAATAAGGAAGGGCTACACGAGAATAGAACTAGAATCAGAGTCCGGCCCCCGAGGCGGGGCCAGGGTCAGGGATGCGATGACCCATAGCGTTGTATACCTCTACCCCTGGAGCAGCCTCGCCGAGGCCGCGGAGGTGATAGTGAAGAAGGGCTTCGGGAGGATACCCATAGTTGATGGTCCCAAGACGAAAGTTCTCGTTGGAGTAATAGACCGTGAGGACATCGCTAGGGCACTTATATCGGGGGGATAGGATCCCCCATTTCTTTCCGTGGAGATTGTGGTATTTTGCATACGGGGTGAGGCGTGGTGTCGAGGCGTCAGGGTGGAGGCGCGCGGAGGCCCCCCGTGAAGAAGGCCCACGTGGCCGTTTCCCCTCGGGCCAGGCTCACTCGCAGGCCCCCGGTTGCGCCACGCAGGCCCGAGGGAATTCGATGGGTTAGGAGCGACGGCTCTCCCAACTGGAGCCAGAGGCTAGCCGCGAGGCAGGGCGAGGTAGCGCAGATCGCTTCGAGGCCCCCTATAGGTGTTGCGCCCTCGTCAACAGTGCTCGAGGCAGCAGAGGTTATGGCAGAGAATAACGTTAGAGGCCTCGTTCTTATTGATGCCAAGGGCCACCTCCACGGCGTACTAATGGCGACCGACATTGTCAATTACCTCGGCGGCGGCGAGTATTTCAGCATAGTAGAGAACCGCCACAAGCTCAACATATACAGTGCCCTCCGCGACGAACAGGTCCTCGCTATATCCAACCCCTCACCCGCCTACATCTACACAACCACGAGCCTCGCCGATGCGGTGAAGCTTATGGTCGTCGAGGGGATAGGTTTTCTACCCGTCGTTAACGCCGAGGGGGTGGCATACGGAGTAGTCACAGAGCACGACATCGTGAGGACGTACCTCGGGGAGGAGTATATGGGCGTCAAAGTGGGTGACGTGGCGTCAAAGAATATTGTTGCAGTAGGCATAGAGGACACACTCAAGAGAGCAGCGGAGCTCATGGTGAGACACGGCTTTAGGAGGCTCCCCGTGCTTGGCAGTGATAACTCGATCAAGGGTGTAATAACAGCTAAGGACATCGTGCGCTTCTTTGGAAGCCACAGGGCATTCGAGTTCGTCACAACCGGCAACATTAATGAGGTCCTAGAGACTCCTGTGTACGAGCTCATGGAACCGGGGATACTGACCGTCGAGGCGTCGGCCGACGTGTCAGAGGCCGCCCGCCTAATGAGGGAGCACAACATCGGCAGTCTCATAGTGCTCGACGAGAAGGGGGAGGCAATAGGCATAATCACTGAGAGGGATGTAGTCGTGGCGATGGCCCTGGAGCGGGGTGGGGGGTGATGGCTCCAAGGATATCCTCGTACATGACGACCGACGTCGAGGTCGTAACGCCGAACGACTCCCTAGCGCACGCGAGGAGGATAATGCTCAGGAAGGGTATAAGCAGGCTTGTGGTGGTCGATTCCGAGGATACCACCAGGCCCCTCGGCGTCCTGACACTAACCGATATAGTCGAGGCGCTCCTAGGCCGGTACTCGCATAGACCTATAGAGACTATAATGGTGGGCGAGGTCTATACTCCAGACCCCGTAGTAGTGGAGGCGACCAGGACAATCAAGACCGCAGCTTCTCTCATGCTGAGGCACAAGATAGGGGGGCTCCCCGTAGTAGGGCCCGACGGGAGGCTGGTAGGTATAATAACTAGGTTCGACATAACCAGGGCATTCGCCGAGCGCTACAAGGGCCGCTACAGGGTCGAGGACCTCATGCGCAGGGAGTACGCGCAGGCTCGCAGGGGCCACAGCGTGTATCACGTGGCAAAGCTACTAATGGCGGACCCCGCTGGCAAGGTCATAGTAGTCGACTCAGGTAAGCCTATAGGCGTGATAGCGAAGAGGGACCTAGCATTCATAACAATACCCCTAGTCGAGAGGGGATCAAGGTTCTACAAGGTGAAGACCCTCGACAGGTATAGGGATAAGATAGTCGGGCTTAGAGTCTACAATGTACCCATAGCCGAGGACGTCATGACCCCCAATCCGATAACAGTCGAGGTCGGATCCGACGCTGCTGAGGCCGCTGGCATCATGGTGAGCGAGAACGTGGGTGTACTACCCGTAGTAGACTCCGAAGGTAACATTCAGGGTGTTTTCTCTAAAATAGAGATACTCGGGGCCGTCGCCCGCTCCTAAGGCGGCCCCTCTACATTGAAGAGCTTTTTTACTCGAGGAGCTCGGCCACGAACTTCTCAGGGTCGAAGCGTACTAGGTCAGAGTAGTCCTGACCTGTGCCTAGGTAGAGTATGGGCTTGCGCGTCACAGCGGCAACCGAGACTGCGACGCCACCCTTGACGTCTGCATCGGCCTTAGTGACTATGCTGCCGTCAACGCCCACACCCTCGTTGAACATCCTGGCCTGCTCGACGGCGTCATTACCCGTCAGGGCGTCCACTACAAGCACCTTGAGATCAGGCTTGGACACCGTTACTATCTTGCGTAGCTCTCCCATGAGGTCGTAGTCCGTGTGCATTCTACCGGCTGTGTCAACCAGTACCAGGCAGTAGTTCCGCGCGCGGGCATACTCGATGGCGTCAAAGGCTACACTAGCCGGGTCAGCCCCGTACCTACCACCTACTATGGGGACCGAGATCTTCTCGGCGTGATAGGCAAGCTGCTCCTGGGCCCCGGCCCTGAACGTGTCGGCAGCCGCTAGGACAGGCGTGAGGCCAGCCCTCCTAGCCCTATAGGCCAGTTTGGCTATGGTAGTAGTCTTACCCACGCCATTAACACCCAAGAACACGACGACATAAGGCCTGGAGGCTGGCTTGCACCTCCTCTTGGCTTCCTCGACAATCTCGACGCCGGGCCCGTCAAGTATCTCTAGTAGAACACCCTTCAGGGCGCCCCTTACTATACCCTCAATCTTGGCCGTCCTAGAGACGCGGCGGCCCACTAGGCCCTCCTTGAGCTTATCGAGTATGTATTCTACAACGTCGAATGCGACCTCGGCCTCGAGGAGGTAGAACCTGATATCATCTAATGCGTCCTCTATATCATTGACCCTTATCTCCCTCGTCCCAACCTTCTCCTTCAGCGTCGAGGCGAGGGTAGCCGTGGCCCTTGAGAGGGCCTCGCGCAGCTTCCCGAACAACACTCCCCAGCCTCTAAGCCCTCAGAGCGGCTAGCTACTTCCTAGCCTGGGCCGCGCCCCTCTGGGCCTGGGCTGCGAGTGCCTCAAGGACCTGGCGGTACCTCTCGTAGAGGTTAATGTAGTCCCTGAGCGTCTCCCTGAGCGACGCCAGCTGGCTGTTCAGGGCCCTCTCCTTGAGGGAGAGCACCTCCAATGCCTTGGCCGAGTCTAGTTCAGCGTAGTAGTTAAGGCCGAGGGATACTATGAACTTGTCGCTCTCCGCGATGCTGACATACGCGAATCCGTTCAGTTGAGGGTCCAGGGGCATGAGCACGGTACCCTGCTTGAGCTTGACAAACTCGTCTATGGTGTCCTTTGCCCTCCTTATGGACTCGAGGGAGCCTACTATCTGGGCCTCTATCGCTCTAAGCTTGTTTATCTCCTCGGCCAGGGCCTGCATTTGGGTGTAGACAGCGCCAATATCTATCATAGCGCCCCTCTGCTCGCTACTCACTTCGCCTTCACCCACCCCGTAAGCTCCGCGAGCCTCAGAACCTCGAGGTCCTCTACTTCCTCGAGCGGCACCTCCTCTATCTTCTCTATCTTAATGTGGTACCTCTTGAGTTTGTGCCTACTACCGAGGTCCGAGTACACCTTCTCGAGGGCGTGCTCGGGCTTTAGGGCTCTAACGTAGAGCGTGAAGTTCCTCCACTCCGGGAACCTGTCGTGGGAGAGCAGCATCCTACCACGCACCCTGTACGTCTTCACCTCACCGCTCAAGGCACTCCACCCCCTAGAGCCACCTGGATCCTAGCCAGCTCGGGGCCGGTGGTGTCCTCCCCGGCTATAGCTCCTTTGCTGTTAGCCACCAGCCCCGTCCTAACAAATGAGACCCCGAAATTAACTGTGCCCGTGGAGATGGGTACCCCGAAGAGCTTTGAGAGCGCCTCGATCTCCTCGTCGGTTGCATCAGGGTGCGCTAAGCCGCCCCTGTTGGTCACGACGAGGACCGAGCCGACCGTGGGGACTCCAGCAACGGTCCCGCGTCTCGCCTCCACGCCGAGAGCATCCTCTATCTCCCTTACAGCACTATCCTCCATATAGGGGTATAGGAGTGCCGCGCGATCATTAGCTACGATTAGGTTGCCCACAGCGTTATTCCTAGACTCCAGGACAACTATATTCATGTCACGCGCAGCCTT
Organism: Acidilobaceae archaeon; assembly: GCA_027039295.1. GTDB lineage: Archaea > Thermoproteota > Thermoprotei_A > Sulfolobales > Acidilobaceae > Calypsonella. The sequence goes on along the minus strand of JALWEW010000093.1, from coordinate 15,363 downwards.
CTTGATGACCTCTAACTCCTCGGGTTCTGCCACCCTCGAGACTATGATACCATTATTATTGCCCGCTAGCATTATGCCTAGGAGTCTCGAGCCTGCTATCGTGAGTTCGACGACCTCCACGCCGAGTACATCCTCTATGAGGGCCTTCTCCTCCCTCGTAAGGCCACTAGGCACAAAGGCCACATCATCGGTGACATGCATGTAAACACCTACATTGGGGTTACCGAAGAGCGATAACTTGGCTACCTCGAACCTACGCTCCCCGCACTGGGTCATCGCTACACGCCTCCGTAGGCTTACTTGGAGGCCTTAACCTCGAGGGGGCCAGGCTTCAGCTTCTCCGAGGCAAGCCTTACTATCGCTACCCTCTCCTTCTCCTCCTCCCCCTCTTCCTCCCTTAAGGTCACGACCACCTTGACCCTACGGGGGGGCTTCTCCCTGCCGCGGCTCCATATATAATTGTTGACCTCGTTCATTATCACTACTCTGTCAGCCTTCGTGTGCCTCCTAACGAACTCTCTCAGCAGCCTCACGGCCCTGTCGGCTCTGTTCGTCCTCCTACCCCAGTACACCCTCTTCAAGGGGACTACGTAGACGAACCTAGCCAGGACCTTACCTTCATCCTTGCTACTCACGGCTCACCGCCCCCGGCTAGACCTTCAGCTTCTGCCTCCTCCAGTGCCTCCTAACGGGGTTATACGTGACCCTCCTCATAGTCCTGAGTATGACCCAGGCTGGCACGGCCCTATTCCTCTTGAGCGCGTGCGCGAGACGCAGCTTCCTCGCGAGAGGCTTGTTGTGCGCCACGGCTCCTCACTCCCCGAGCCAGGCCAGCTGGTCACTTCCACTTAAACCGTACGCGGGGCTCCCTGCGAACCCTCGAGTCCACCTCGGCTAGGAGGGTCTTAACTACATCCTCTCCAACTGGCGGGGCGAGCCGGCCAACCTGTACGAGCTGGATTATGGTGTCCTCAACGGCCCTGGCTAACTCTGGCTTTACGAGCTTAACGTTGGCCAGCCTCTCCCTGGCCCTCGGGGTCAGTATGGCCCTTAGCAACGCCTCCCTCTGGGCCTCGAGCCTCGCCTGCTCCTCCCTGAGCCTCTGCTCCTCCTCGAGCTTGCGCTGTAGCTCCAGGAGCTTGCGCCTCTTGATCTCCTCTAACTCCTTGTCGTCGGGTCCGACCGACACTCCAGCACCCCCCAGGGGCTCTAGTAGTAGCGGGAGAGCTCCGGGTACCTCTTAACTAGCTCTGAAGCTATCTCCTTTGCCGTCCTGTCGAGCAGGCTAACGCCGAGTGGAGTGATAACCCTGCCCTTGCCTGGTACCTTGGCTACGAGGCCCGCGGCCTCTAGTTGTTGGAGTATCTTCCTTATCACGCTTCCCCCGGCTTTTCTGAAGTGCTCCGGCTTTACTCCCCGGTTCTTCCTGCCACCGTAGATGACCCTGAAGGTCTCTATGCCTATGGGCTCTCTCGACTTGTAGAGCTTTCTCAGAATCGACGCGGCACGCACATACCACCAGTCAGGATCCTCTGGCGGCCTCTCCTTGTGGGAGCCCGTCTTGGCGTAAAAGGCCCAAGCGGGGGGCCTGATCTGCTCGTACTCCTCCTTCAGCTTCCTCGCAACCCTCCTTATCAGCTCGTCGGCCGGGACGTCTAGCGCCGTAACCATGCCCTCCACCTACCAGCGGGCCTGGCGGGGCGCGCGTCTTTAAAGCTATCCTCGCCCGTGGGCCTGGCTAGGACGAAGGTCCTACCCCGGACACCCATCAGCCTCGCGTTAAGCATCCTGGCCACGCGCCTAGCTATCTCCCTGCGGTCCCCCTCCTCGGCCTCCATGGCGCTCCTGAGCATCTTAACCTTCACGACCCCCTTGGCCCGCAGCCTCTCGTCTATCTCCCTGAGCACGCCCGGCGTTACTCCCCTCTTGCCTATTATCACGTCGGCGGGGCCGTGGTGCGCCAGCTTGGCCCTCCTCCTCAGGCTCGCGCTCACTGCCTCCACTCCCTTGAGTGGGCCTGCTCGGGTGGCGCCTCTTATAGGGGTACCTCCGCATCCACCCACAAGCCAGGCATGTGACGGTAACGTAGGAGAAGCCGCCCTGGCTGTGGAGCCTAATCCTCGCCGTCACCCCGGGTATGAGTGGGGCCCTGCATCTCCTGCAGATCCCCCTCTTTATGTAGAGTGGGATCCTCACGCGTGTAGCCTTGTAGAGCTCCCAGGCGAGCCCGGCTAGCCTCCTGGCCCCCTCGATATCGCCCGAGCGGGCTTTCTCCACTGCCATATGATAGAGCCTTACTATCCTCTGCCTGGCAAGGTCCGCGTAGAGAGCGCTACGCCTGCTCCTCAATCTTCTTCAGCTGCCTCCTATACATCTCGAGCAGCTCTTTAGTAGTCGTGGCGTCCTCGGGGCGCTTATCGTCCCTCCACCTAATGAACCTGGGGAACCTTATCGAGATCCCGGCTCCAGGCCTCACGGCATTCAGGCAGCACGTGTGCATCGGGGACAGCGTCAGCTCGGCTCCTATGATCTCGGCCACCTTCGCTGGCACGAACCACACGTCCGCCTCTATAAGGGAGTCTACCCTGGGGTGCTTCCTCGGTATTATGTAGGGCTTGAATATCTCCTCCATACGGTTTAGGTCCTCGTCCGTGAAGCCGCTGCCCACCTTGCATACGGTCTTGAATGTATCGGTCTCCGGGTCGTAGGCCGCCATGAGGAGCGTGCCTATCTTACCGCCCCTCCTGCCCTTACCGTAGAAGCCTCCCACCGCCACGAGGTCCACAGTGTCTATCATCTCACTCTTGTAGTCGCGCTTAAACTTTATCCACAGCCACCCCCTGGCTCCCGCCTGGTAGATGCTCTTATCGTGTATCGCCTTGACCATCACGCCCTCGGCGCCGTCCTCGATAGCCTTGAGGAAGAACTTGACTAGCTCGTCGGGGTTATCGGTTATTATATTGGTCGCGATGGTCCAGGTCTCGGAGGGCACCACGACTTCCTCGAGGTTCCTCCTCCTCTCCGGTAGAGGCTTGACTGTGAGGTCCTCGCCGTCCCTGTAGAGTATGTCGAAGAGGAATACGGCTACTGGTACCTCCCGCATGGCTTTGTGGATCTGGTGCTTCCTCTTCCTCCTCATGAGCTCCTGGAATGGCCTCAGCTCGAGGGTGTCAGGGTCTATCGCGACGATCTCGCCCTCGACTATAGCCTTCTCGGCCCTTATCCCCTTACGAGCCATCTCAACAACGTCCGGGTACATGTGGGTTATGTTCTCGAGGCGCCTGGAGAATATGTAGATCCTATCACCATCCTTGTGTATCTGGCCCCTCTCACCGTCGTACTTGTACTCTACGAGCCCTCTGCCCCCGACTTTCCTTAGGATCTCGGCTGGGTCGTTGTGCCTCTCGGCGAGCATGGGTCTTATCGGCACTCCAACCTTCGGCTTCACGTCCTTCAGGGCGTCAACCCCATGCTCTGCCACGATCCTGGCAATGGCACCTAGGTCCGCCTGGAGGTTGTAGGCCCTCTCGATGATGGGTCTAGCCTGCGCGCCCCCGCCGAAGGCGACTGCGAGGGCGTCGAGTATTGTTGCATCGCCCACGCCAAGCCTGAGCTTCCCCTGGACGAAGCGTACTATGTATTTCGCCTCGAGTGGAGAGGCGTCGCTCAGTAGGCCAGCCACGAGCTTGATCTTCAACTCCCTGCTACCCTCACCCTGCGCAGTGGCCACGCGGTAGAGGGTGTTGAAGACCTTCGTTACCGTCAGGGGCTCGCCGCCTCCCCCCATGAATGCTAGCAGCCCCGCAGTCTTCTTCCTCTTCGCCTCAGTTTCACGCGCGAGCCTCTCGGCCACGCTGCCCAGGTCGCCGAGGGTCTTGTAGAGACTCTCCACCCTGGACTCGGGCACGTGGTAGGCCATGGCGATAGCTGTTATGAGGAGCTTCTCGCCGACCCCCAGCTCGGGTACTCCCTTCCAGTCGGGGGCGAGTTTACCCTGGATTAGGTAGACAACCTTGTCTATTATACTGGGCGGCGTCGATTTGAAGAGCTTAACTAGTATAACGGTCAACTGTGTTCTCGCGCTAACCATCTCGAGAGACTCAAATGCCTTGGCGATCTCCGAGAAGGGCATATCAGCTGCCGAGGCCTTAGCCAACGCCCCCTCCCAGTCTCCCGGGGGGAGGCCAGTGCTAAAAGGGGTGGCGCCCACGGTCACGAGGGGATGAGGAGACCCGGCAAGGCGCCAGCATCGGCGATGACGACAGTCTGGGATCCCTGACCCCCTTCTGGACCCCCTAGTCGCCCTCGCCGCTCCTGCTTAGGGCTTTCGTGTACTGCCAGGCCACCTCTGCGACGTGCTTGAGCGCTGCCTTCGCCTTGATCACTTCTAGCGTGTTCTTCAGGCCCTCTATCCGGGCCTCTAGGAGGCCCTTCTCCTCGCTCTCCCGGACCTCTAGTCGGGCGAGGCTCTCCTCGTGGCCGCTCCGGGCCTGCTCGGCTCGTATCTCGCTCACGACCTCCTCCAGGTAGGCCCTGGCCTCTGGTGGTAGGGCCAGGGGCTCCAGGGGGGCGAGCCTCACGTAGTCCTCGCCCTTGAAGACTCTCGCAATCTTACGCCTCCCAACTCTGACCTCCTCAACCCTCTCACCCGGCCTGACCCTCCTGGGATCGGCCCCTCCATCCTGGCCACCGGTGAGCATCGCCAGTAATGCCTTGAGGTAAGATATCTCTTCCTCTAGCTCGGCTATCCTATCCCTGATCCACTGCTCTACATCGCTTCTTGATGGGCCCTCTAGGTACTCCTCTCTGGCATGCTTGCTCAAAAGCACCCCCATAGGCTTAGGGGGTGCTGCTTCCTATGAGTGGGGTGTAAGAAGGTATCACTCGGGAACCACGCTACATCGATAGGGATACCCCGCCCCGTCGGGTCTCCTCCTCGCCGAGGAGCTCGAACCTCAGCTGGGATACTATGGGGTTTAGCTTGCCCTCGTAGTATGACTCGGCTATCAACTGCTTAACCTCGCTGGTGTGCTTGATGTCGAGTTTGACTATTATCTCTAGGGCTTTCAGGGTCTCCCTCCACACCTCGAGGAGCTTGTCCCTCGGTATGTGCGTCACGATGAATGGATCCTGCAGCCACTGGTCGAAGGCCTTTAGGGTTCTTATGAGGTGGTTGAATGCTATCCTCGTGGCAGTCACGATCTCGAGGCGGTCTGCGCTTGATATGCGTTCGTCGGACTCCATGAAAGTCTTGAGCACGGACTCCTGCATTCTGACCCACTTCTCGAGGGTGCTAGTGAACTCGCTGATGTCGCGTGGCATCACCGCCGCACCTCCCCCGGGGCTACGTGGTTGGCGGCAGTATTAGCTCTAAGTCGGCCCGTCAGGGCTCGACCTCGCTGAGGAGCTGCCTGGGATCCGGGTTCCTCATGAGCCTCTTGGCCTCCTCTGGTAGCTTGTCGTAGTAGTTCTTGAGGAAGCGTATGTCGTCCACCTTCCTCCTATACTTGTCGTCGAGCATCCTGGGTATCCCGTCGAGGATCGGGTACCATCTACCGCACTTCTCGCATATCAGGACGCCCGTCTTTATGTACTTCCTAGCGCACTCCCTGCATGTGTTTATGTCTACCTCGCTCGCGGGCCTTCTGAGGTAGCCGCAGTACTCCCTGCACCTGACCCTCCTCAGGGTCTCGTCGTCTACTGGCTTCTCCTCGACCTCCACCGGGTATAGTAGTAGGGGGTGGTGCTTGCACACGGGGCACGCTAGCAGCTCTAGGAAGTAGTACCTCAAAGCCGCGGGTCACCTCCTCCCCAGGCACTCCTCCTCTATGATCGACTTGACCTGGGCGAGGAGGCTCTCAGCCTTCTCGGGGCTCTTGGCCTCCAGCATGATCCTGAGGACTGGCTCCGTGCCGCTGGGCCTCACGAGGACCCAGAAGTCGTCGCCCATAACCTTGACTCCGTCTATGCGGACCTGCCTGTAGCTATTGTAGTGCTTCTCGACGGCCTTAACGGCGCACTCTGCCTCCTCGCGGCTCATGGGTATCTTAGTCTTTATGGGATAGTACCTGGGGAGGGCAGCAACCATTTCCGAGAGCCTCTTGCCGGTCGATGCCAGCATGTATGCTATGAGCGCGGTCTTCATCGCTCCGTCTCTCACTATCTGGTGTGGTACATGCATGTAGCCGCCATTCTCCTCGAAGCCCGATATCGCCCCACCGCCCCGCTGTATCATCCTGGATATAACGACTGAACCCACGGGGGTCCACACGACCTCGATGCCGCGCGGCTTGAGGTACTGCTCCACTAGAAGGCTGCTCGAGACCCCAGTATAGGTTCGCCTCGGGAGCTCGCGCCAGATCCCCGCGGCGAACTCCGTCAGCAGGGTGCCGCTCCTATCGCCCCAGATCACCTCTCCCCCATCCGTTATCACTATGGCCCTGTCGGCATCGCCGTCGTGGCCAACTCCAAAGTCCGCGCCAACCAGGCTTACCAGGCCAGCGGCTGCCCTGAGCGAGTCGACGGTGGGCTCCGGCTCCCTCCCGGGGAACTCTGGGTTGAGGTCGCAGTTCAGGGTGAGAGCCTTGACTCCTAGCCTGCGTAGGACCTGGGGGGTGGCCAGGGAGCCCACGCTATTGGCGCAGTCCACGACTGCCCTCAAGCCCTTAGACCGTATCTTCTCCGCGTCAACCATATCGACTATGGCGCTGACGTAGTTTTCTATGGCGTCACTCCTCAACTGTGGGTCGTACGCCACGTCCCTCCAGCTCACCTTAGAGGCCACCGACTTGAAGTAGTACTCCTCGATTATGCTCTCGTCCTCTCTGGGGATCTCAATGCCATCGCTGGCTATCACCTTTATCCCGTTATACTGCGGGGGATTGTGGCTGGCGGTGATCATAACACCACCGTCGAAGCCCAGGGTCTTAACGTTGTACTGGAGGGCCGGTGTGGGCAGCAGGCCTGCCCTGTAGACCTTCACCCCCTCGGCCGTTAGGCCCGCGATGACGGCGCCCTCCAACATCGCCCCTCCAGCGCGCACGTCCCTCCCGACGAGGATCCTGGAGCCTTTGCCGAAGTACGCCCCTATAGCCCTGGCCAGCCTCAGGGCCAGCTCGGGGGTCAGCGTGTCGCCTACAACCCCCCTAACGCCGTCCGTGCCGAAGAGCCTCCCCACAAGGGCTCCCCTAGGATTTGAGAGGCCGTCTACCTTAAAGGGGCAACGCTCTATGCCCTCGGGAGGCCTGAGAGGAGCCTCTCCATGAAGCCCGCGTAGGTGTCGCGTATCTCATCGCCCGAGGGGTTCTTGTGCAAGCCCAACTCCGACACTATGACCCCGGCCTTGGAGAGCGGTGTTATGTCGAATAGCCTTAGCTCGATTGAGACCTTCTTCTCGAGTGGGTGCGGGATCCTTTCTACGAAGCCCTCTATGCCCTCCGGCGTGGAGGGGCGGAAGCTCCAGGACCTGGAGATCAAGACCACGTACTTACCCTCGCTCTCTGCTAGCAGCGTAGCAGCGTAGGCCCCCGCCTCGGCGATGAAGACGCCGTCAGCCGACACCCCTAGCGATGCAATGACGACAACGTCAGACTGGGACACAGCTTGGGAGAGGTTGGAGTCAGGCCAGGGCGTGGCCTTGATTCCAGACCTCCTAAGCTTCACGGCTAGGCCTCTCCCACTCATGAGGGGCCAGTACGATATCGTGTGTACAGCTGATATCTTGCCCGAGTTTGCTAGGAGTATCGGGATTAGGGAGTTAGTGAAGCCCACCAGGAGCACCTCCGATCCAAAGGGTATAGCCCGGCCCAGGTTCACGGCGACCTCCTTAGCGCTGGAGTTGGAGTAGGAGAGCAGGAACCTGAGGAGGCTTCTCGCCCCCTCGAGGGCCTCCCTGGAGCCCGCGCCGCCCCCCTCCGCTATTCTCTTGGCGTATATCGAGAGGACGTCGGCCGTTGCAAGCGCCGCGAAGCTGAAGGGGAAGCGAGTCCGTATGGTCTCCGATAGGTACTCCAGCACGGACGCCGCCTCGTCGAGGCTCTTCGCCTTCACCTTGCTGAGCCTCTTGAGGAGGAGCGCGAGTAGGTGATCCTCTATCATGTGTATATCCTTGTAGGCTAGGTTACTGCTTAGCTTCTCTAGCTCCCGCTCCCAGCCCCGCAGCCTTACGGGCAAGGCCCTTCGCCGCGCGCCTGCTAGCGCGCTCCTATAACAACTTTCCAGCTCATTAAGCTCTCATTGGGGAGCGGCTCTTGCGAGGCCAGAGCGGGAGGTTCGTCATAGGCATCGACGAGGCTGGGCGGGGTAGCATTGTGGGTGAGATGTTCGTCGCAGGCTTCGCCGCGCCGCCCGCCCTGGAAGAGGCGCTCGTGGATATGGGTGTCAGAGACAGCAAGCAGCTCACACCCCACAGGAGAGCGGAGCTTTACCGCGAACTTGTTAGGATGGGCCATATACACGTCGTGGCTGTGCCGCCGAGCGAGATAGACTCGAGGAACCTCAACCTCCTAACGGAGGAAGCAGCCATAAAGATAGTAGATGCCCTAGCCAGGAGACTCGGGGGCTACGATAGGCTCTCGGTCATAATCATCGACAAGTTCGGCGCCCCCAGGAGGCTGCCAGCCGCCCTTAGGGCGAGGGGGTTCAGGGGCCTCCTCATAGTCGAGGAGGGCGCCGACGTCAAGTATCCTCACGTCTCGGCTGCGAGCATAGTGGCGAAGCACTTGAGGGACCTCAGGATAAGGGTACTCTCGAGCCTCTACGGCGTCAAGGGCAGCGGCTACCCCTCTGATCCCAGGACCATGGAGTGGGTGAGGGAGGTTCTCTCAAGGGGCGAGAGGCCCCCGATAATAAGGTATTCGTGGTCGTCCCTGAGGGAGTACGGCTTCGGCCACAAGAGGAGGGGGCGGAGGACGCTCGACGAGTGGCTGGGGAGGCGGTGACGCGAGCCGGATATAGGCTCGCTGGGCCGCCCTGAAGACTGACTCTGGGGTGGTGGGGTCTCCTCGTGGGCGCGAGCGCCGACGTAACGCCAGCTACAGCCTTGAAGAGACTCCTCCTCGAGAGGGGGCTCGAGGCTGTCAGGCCCAGAGTCTGGCTCTCACGTAAGAAGCTGGCCCTCCAGGGCTTCCAGTATCTAGCAGTTGAGATGCTCGTCGAGGAGTACTCCATACTCGAGTCCACGGGGCTCTCCAGCGTCGTATGGGAGGAGATCTACCGCGGGCGTAGGCTGCGCATACTATCTGGTAAAGGCGGCGATGAGTATGACTCCGAGGTCAGGCGCGAGGCCAGCGGCGTCATAGAGTGGAGGGACCTCGAGGCACTACTCCCAGACCCACCCTTCCCCCTGATCACGATAGACCTCGGCCTCTGGAGGCTCCACTCCGAGGATGAGATAGCCAGGCTCCGCATCCAGGTTGCGATGAGCCTCGCCGTGGTCAGGTCCTTCCTATGGGACAGGCACCTGGCTGTCACTAGTGTGCCCGCAGAGGCCAAGGGCGCTCTAGAGGAGTTAATGGGCAGGAACAAGGCCCTACTCACGAGTGCGAGGCCCAACGAGCTGCTCTGGAGCGTGGGGGCCGAGGACGTTGTCATCCTGAGGCCCGATGCCCCCGAGGAGCTGAGGCCCCCCGACGTTATGAGGGCGCAGGCCTTCCTGATAGGGGGTATAGTGGACCTCACGCCCCGGAGGGGGCTCAGCAGGATCCTGGATAGGATGGTGCCATGGGGTAAACCCCGGAGGATAACGCTGAGGGGATCAGTCGTAGGAGTCCCGGACCGCCTTAATAGGGTAGCCGAGATCATACTAAAGGCCAGGCTCCAGTATGGGGGTGACGTGGAGAGGGCCATCGTGGATTCGATGAGCAAGAGGGACGTAATGCGTAGACTATTCGTCGAGATAATGCGGGCCTCCGAGGACCGGGCGGGGAGGAGAGTGGTTGACGCTGGCCTCTACGATGAGTTAAGGTCATGGCTCCCCATAACCTGGGAGGACTTCCTGGAGGCCGCTAGGAAGGCCAGGGTGGAGGTGATCGGTGCTTGAGGGTAAGGCTTGTAGCCGCTGACAGCATGGGGGTTAGGAGCCTGGCCACCCACGTGGAGATGTGCGGCCTCTCCATAGCTGTGGACCTGAGCGCTAGCCTCGCCCCCAGGAGGTACGGCCTACCCCCGCATGAACTCGAGCTTAGGGAGCTTGACTCGAGCCTCGAGAGGATACGCGGCCTTCTCCGGGACTCTCACGTCGTGGTGATAACCCACTACCACTACGACCACTACCTCGCCGGCGAGCCTGAGTTATACTATGGCAAGCGCCTCCTCGTGAAGCACCCGAGGAGTGACATCAATGTGAGCCAGAGGCTCAGGGCCCACAGGTTCCTCGTGAAGGGGGGTGTGGCTGAGAGGGCCAGCGTCTCTTATGCTGATGGCATGGAGTATGTTATAGATGGAGTTAGGTTCCGCTTCTCGCCGCCGGTCTGGCATGGAGAGCCAGGCACGAAGGTAGGCAAGGTGGTCATGGTGTCCATCGAGTGCGATGAGGGCCGGGTGGTCTATGCGAGCGACGTGCAGGGGCCTGTGGACGAGGAGGCCAGGAACTGGCTGGCCAGGCTCGGCAGTGCAGACCTATTAGTTATCGATGGGCCGCCCACGTACTTCGCGGGCTACAAGGTGCCGCGCGAGGCTGTAGAGGAGGGGTTTAGGGGCTTCGTAGAGGTTGTTAGGAGGCTGAAGCCCCGCGTTGCGGTAGTGGATCACCACCTGGCCAGGGATAAGGCTTACGAGGACATACTGGGAGACCTCAGGCGCAGGGTGGGCGGCAGCACCCGCATAGTCTCGGCCGCCGAGTTCATGGGTAGGGAGCCGAGGCTTCTCGAGGCCCACAGGAGGGAGCTATGGCGTGGGGAGTGGCCCCCCGAGGAGGCCTAGGCTTAGGGTGGCGCTCCTCGAGGCTGGCGTCGAGCTAGTGCCCAGGAGCCTCTGGCGCCACCCACAGGTCCGGAGGGCGGCCGAGCGGTATGGCGTCGAGCCCTCCCTGATGCTGCTGGATAAGAGCCTCCACTACAACGCGATGGCCTCCCTGCCTAGGAAGTGGAAGAGGGGTAGGCCCGACATAGCCCACCTCACACTGCTGGTTCTACTCGAGTCGAGGGCTGGCAGGAGGGGGCTCGTCGAGGCTTACATGCACACCGTTGGGGGCGAGGTATACTACTTCAAGCCGACGGAGAGGATCCCGAAGAACTATGAGAGGTTCAAGGGACTCATGGCCCACCTCCTCAGGGACGGCAGGGTGCCGCCCGAGGGCGAGCCCCTAATCTACAGGGTAACCGGGAGCCTGGCCTCATTCGTGGCCTCGAGAGGGCCGCTCATACTCCTCTGGGAGCGCGGCAAGCGGGCCAGCGAGGAGGAGGTGGTCGCGAGAGCCCTGGCTAGGGGCGCGGTGCTCGGTATAGGAGGCTTCCCCCGGGGAGACTTCGAGAGGTCCACGATACGCAAAGCTGCGGAGGCCTATAGTATAGCGGGTGGGGAGCCCCTGCCAGCCTGGAGTGTGGCGTGCAGGATCGTGAGGGCGTATGAGAGGATAGTGGGGCTATGAGGCCCCCAGGAGGGGCCTACCTCTTCCTCCTCCCCGTACGGCGGGCCGCTATATGGCCCACCTTCCTGCCTGGGGGTGTCTCCCTCGCAACCGTGCTGGGGTGGCTCTTCCTCTGGTGGCTGCCGCCTCCGAAGGGGTGGCTGGCGGCGTTCATCGCCACGCCCCTGACCCTAGGCCACTTGCGCGCCTTGACCTTCCACTTGTGGTATGCGTTGCCAGCCTTCACCAGCGGCTTCTCCACCCTGCCAGCCCCGGCCGGTATGCCTATGGTGGCCCTCGAGGCGGCTGGCACGTCCTTCTCCTTACCGCTGGGGAGCTTCACCCTGACTCTATCGCCGCTCTTGCCTAGGACTATGGCGTAGCTGCCAGCCTGCCTGGCGAGTTTGCCCCCGTCGCCGGGTATGAGTTCTATGTTGTATACGGCTGAGCCCTCGGGTACCTGGCCTAGCGGTAGTATGTTGCCGGGCTCCGGCTTGGCGTTCGGGCCTATCTCTATGATCTGACCTATGTACATGCCCTCCGCGGCTGGCATGAGGAACTCGTCTCCCCTCTCGGTTACGACCCTCGCCAGGGGGACGTATCTCCCGGGGTCGTGTATCAGGTCCACCACCCTAGCCTTGAGGGTCTCCCTCGTTAGCGGGGGGTACTTCGCCGGGCCTGGGTGTATGTGGCCTGGGCTCCTGAAGGTGGGCGAGCCCCTCCCCATTCTCTGTTGGCGCAGGCTCTTGCCCAATCCACTGCTCCCCCGTGCTCCGCGGGCGTTGCAGGGTGGTGCTGGCGGTTTTAAGGAGTTTCCTGAAGTCCACCACCCTTATGGGCACGGGCCTCGAGTCTCTCCGGGCTATGATGGCCTCGCCAACCGGTAGCTCGAGGAGCTCGTCGGCGAGCCTCCTAACGCCCAGCCTGGCGGCGAGCTCGGAGTACGACTCTGTCTTCCCCCCGAACACTATGAACGTACCGGTGTTATCTGCCACAGCCTCGGGTATGTCGGATGGCTCCTGGACTGCGTATACGAGGTGGAAGCCGAGGGACCTCCCCTCCCTCGCTATAGCCTCGAAGAGGCGGGGCTCGAGGCTCATGTGTCTCCAGGCCTCATCAACCACCACGACCACGGGGCCCTCTAGGCTCCCCCGCCTCGACCAGAGCCCGCCTATCACCCTGACCCCCTCGCCAGCGTCTACCTCTGGGCCGTAGACCTCGATCCTTTCGCCCCCTATCCCCGAGAGGAGGGAGGCCAGGTCGCCCTTTGGGTCGACCACGACTATCCTCCAGGGCTCACCCCAGGCCTCCGAGGCAGCCGCTAGCTGCGCCGCCACGCCGGCCAGTAGCACCGTCTTCCCCCTGCCCGTGGGGCCCACTATCCCTATGTGAGCGGCGAAGTCCCCGGGGTAGTCGAGCGCGTACACGGCTGACTCGACGTCTAGCCTCCACCCCAGTATGACCGGATATCCCCTGACGCTGTGTTGCCTGGGGGGCATGACGAGCGATGACGACCTCGAGGCCGGCCTGGGTCCCAGGGGCGGGGCGATCGCCTCCATGCAGGAGCCTCCGGGCACCCTCTTCAGCGTGATGCCCAGCTCCGCCTCCAGCAGCGTCTTGAAGGCCTCAGCCCTTGCCAGCCCCTGGGGGCCCTCCGGCACCCACACAACGACCCCCAGGGACCCCCAGTAGGGCTGGGAGGTAAGCGCGACCTCCTCGTATATGGAGGAGAGCGCCTCAAGCATGGACTTGAGCCTCGCGGAGCGCGAGACCGAGTATGCAGCCTCCACCCTTGCGAGGGACTCCTCGAGTCTCGAGAGGATCCTGTCACGCCTCACCCTATAGAGGCTCGACACTATACTCACACTCACGCCAGCGTCTCGGGCTATCCTGAAGACCCTCCTACCCGGGTCCCTCTCGCTGGCTGGGAGGTCCTCGGATACGTACACGACTCCGCGGAGCCTCTCCCCCTCAATACTCACTTCGAGGTCCCCCTCATACTCCAGGCTCGGCCGGGGCGCCTGCTGTGCGAATGTACCCCTAAGGAGGAGGGCCAGGCTGGCGGCGCTCATGGCGCCTATGAAGGCTAGGAACGGGTCCAACCAGGGTGCACCCCCTGGGCTAGAGCCTGGGTATGAGCCTCTCCCTCCCACCCAGTAGCCTGGCTAGGGCGAATGTGATGCTCGACAGCACAAAGAGGTACATCGAGGGCAGTATGACGTAGCCCACTAGCATCCTCGGGGTACCGGTCTTCGAGAACTTCGTCAGGCCGAGGTAGTCCATTATATAATCCCTGGGCTCGGGTAGCTGGGGCCTGGCCCTGCAGGAGCCCTCGAACTTGAATGTAACATTGTAATAGCCTGGCTCCCCGGCCACGAGCCTCACGTAGGATCCAGTTATGCCCCCCCACACCCAGGTGCCCTTCTCCACGCTCATGGGGCCCTCGTGCGTGTAGCTTATGCGGCACCCACTCGGCGCGTCGGCCTCCACGTACTGGCCGCCCTCCAGGTAGGCGCTGACCCTAACCGTGCCCCCCTCCAGGCCGACGCTGGCGCTGTGCGTGTTGGTGTACACGATCCTATAGCCTCTCTGGTAGAGGAGGAACGAAGTTGTCAGGTTGACGCTGTAGCCGCCGAGGCTTTCGTTAAGTGTAGTGGGATCCAGGGGGTAAGGGTATAGGGGTATTATGACCCCGTCTATCTCCAGGCTCCAGTAGCTGGGGGCCCTGGAGGGCATGGAGGCGTAGCCGAGCCCGTAGGGGCCCTCCAGGTAGCCGTTCTCGCCGACTAGGTAGCGGGCGGCCTCGACGCTCTTACCATTATCGACTATGCGTTCGTGCACATAACCCGCCGTGACGGGCTCGCCGAGGGCATCGTAGACCCTCACCTTCGCTATGAGGGCTCCGAGGCTCTCAGGGATCTCGGGGGCCATGCCCATGGCGCTGGATATGAATGCCGGCATGAGGGGGAGGCCAGCGTTGAATACGAGGGCGAACGCTAGGAGCCCCGCGCCAGCGCTCTTCCCTATCCTCAGCGGGAGAGAGTACAGCGCAATGCCCAGGGCCGCCAGGTACATGTAAGTCTTCCTAACGATAATCATGAGTGCCCCTATGGTTGTGAAGGTCAGTATGACCATGTTTGTGACCTTGTCAAGGGGCCATAGGAGGCTGTAGACCAGGTAGGAGAGGTAGACAAGCCTGGCGCTCGCTATTATAGTCGCTATTAACATCTTCACTCCCAGAGCTACTGCGAGCACGTGGTTGTACCAGTCAGTGAAGGAGCCCCAGCTCCAGCCGAGGAGGGTTGGGAGCGTGTCTGAGAACTGGATGAGGGTCCAGTAGAGTGTTATTAGTATGAAGGCGAGTATACTGTCAGCTATCAGCCTACCGCCCCAGACCTTCACCCCCCTCAGGGGCACGGGGAGCGCTATAATCAGGGCTCCCAACGAGAATGTCAGCATCACGAGCTCATAGGCCACCAGCATCAGGTAGTTAACCGAGGCCAAGCGGCGGCCACCTTACCCGAGCGCCTGCTTCACGATGTATGTTATGAAGGCGAAGAGCGAGCTACCGACGGCGAGCCAGAACGCCGCCCATATGGAGTCCTCGATGAAGCTACTGCCAACCCTCTTCACCCTGCTGAAGGGTATGGGCGCCCCCCTAAGCGCCCAGCCGACGCTCCACGTCAACACGAAGAGGGCCCATGCAGCCGCGGTTATCCTATTGGTCAGCCCCTGTATCAAGCCTACTATGTCACCCAAGGCCCCACCCCAACCTGGGGGCTGGGGGAAAGGAGGGG